>NZ_CP106755.1:0-114274 GCF_025642095.1 Kosakonia sp. ML.JS2a | reverse complement strand
TACGTATCCTTCCCTCTGGTGCCAAAAGGCTACCGGACCTACTGCGAAACTGAAAAGCGCTGGCTGGAGCATCACAGCGATGACAGCTGGTCGGTGTACGACATTAGCGGAGAGCGCTGGTACTACGCACCGCTGAATAAAGATGTGCCTTCCCTGCTCCGGCGTATCACAGAACCCTGCGGCAACAACATCCTCTTCGAATGGAATGATAACCATACCCTGCATGCCCTGACCGACAGTGCAGGCCTGCGTGTAACCTGCCGTTACGACGGGGACCGTCTCGTCAGCGCCTGGCTGGATGATGACGTCTGCCTGGTCAGTTACGCTTATGACGAACAGCGCCAGCTGATCTCGGTGACAGGCCGGGGTGGCAGAGTGCGCCGGCGTTTCCGGTGGCGGGACGGTCTGATGAGCGCCCATGAGGATATGAACGGGCTGCTCAGCGAGTATCGCTGGCAGGACATCGGTGGTCTGCCGCGGGTGGTAGAGTTCCGGCACAGCGGCGGAGAGCAGCTGACACTGGAATATGATTTTGACAACGGTACCCGCCGCGTCATCCGGGATGACGGTGCGCAGGCAGACTGGCTGGTTGATGACGATGATAATGTGGCCCGGTTCACCGATTTCGACGGGCGGCAGACGACCTTTGTTTACCTGAATGGCGAGCTCAGCGATGTGATTCTTCCCGGCGGTGCGGTGCGCCGCACCGAATGGGACCGCTACGGCCGGATAACGCAGGAAACAGATCCGGAAGGCCGGCGGACTGAATATCACTGGAACCGGCTGACCGACTGTCTTGCACTGACGGTTTACCCGGACGGGACATCCGCTCAGGCGATTTACGATCTGAAGCAGCGACTGCTGTCTGAAACGGACGTCTGTGGCAACAAAACCACGTATCACTACCCGGATGATAAAGACCCTCTTCCGGACAGCATTACAGATGCCCGGGGCGGTGAGGTCCGGCTGGTATGGAACCATCAGGGGCTGCTGACAGAGCGTACCGACTGTTCCGGCAGCATCACACGCTTCAGCTACAACTCTTACGGACAGCCTGTTACCAGCGAAGATGCAGAAGGGAATATCACCCGTCGCGAATGGGATGCCAGGGGACAACTCTGTGCCATTGTTCACCCGGACGGCAGCCGCGAATCGCTGCACTGGAATGAATATGGCCAGCTTGCAACATGGCGCGACCCGCTGGAGAGCGAGGTACAGTGGGTTTATAACCCCCTCGGCCTGCCGGTCAGTGTTACTGACCGTATCGGCCGTACCCGTCGCTGGCATTATGATCCACGGGGTAACCTGCTACGGCTGGAAAACGGCAATGGCGGAGAATACCGGTTTACCTATGATCCTGCAGGCCGCCCGCTGAGTGAAACGCGCCCGGATGAAATCATCCGCCAGATGGAATGGGATACACGGGGTTTTCTGAGTGTTCTGCAGGAAAACGGCAGACCGGCTGCCGATGGCGGTATCGCCAGGCGTTTACAGACATTCAGTTACGATGACAGTGGTCTGCTGACCGGGCGGACGACCCGCCATGCAACATACATATATCGCTACGATCAGGTCGGCCAGCTGGCCGGGCTTGCCCGTTCGCCCACAGAAGAAGGTGTGCTGCTGGGCATCGGACATGATGAAATCACTTTTATCCGTGATGGCGCAGGCAGGCTGACGGCAGAAGCCGGGGCTGGCGGTGAGCTCCATTATGAGCGGGATGTGCTGGGAAATCCGGTAAACCTCACGCTGCCCGGCGGGCAACAGATAGCCTGGCTGCGTTATGGCTCAGGACATGTGAGTGCCATCCGGTTCGGACAACAGCTGGTCAGTGAATTTACCCGTGACCGCCTCCACCGGGAGGTGAGCCGCAGTCAGGGTTCCCGTGAACAGATTCGCCAGTATGACGCGCTGGGCAAACGCACCCTGCAGCGCAGCCGGATAACCACCGATGTCAGTCTTCCGGAACAGACGATACTGGAACGGCTGTACCAGTACACCGGCCGCGGTGAGCTGGCCAGTGTCAGTGACAGCCTGCGGGGAGAAGTCGGTTACGGTTATGATGCCGAAGGCCGCCTGCTCAGGCATTATGAAGCCCGCCAGGGGCACAGCACCACCCGTTTCAGCTATGATGCGGCCGATAACCTCGCAGCGAATGATGATGACCTGCCGGTCACCGATAACCGGCTGCAGCACTGGCAAAATCTGTTCATGAAGTATGACGCATGGGGGAACCTGGTCAGTCGCCGCAATGGCCTGCATGAGCAGCACTACACATATGACGCTGAAAACCGCCTGATTGCCGCCACAGGAACCGGGCCGGACGGAAGGTTTGAAGCGCATTACCACTATGACGCGCTGGGCAGACGTATCCGGAAAGCGGTGCGGACCCTGCGCGGCACCACAGAAACGCGTTTTCTGTGGCAGGGTTTCAGACTGCTACAGGAGCAGCATGAAAGAGGACACTGCAGTACATACCTGTACGACCCGAATGAATCCTGGAGTCCACTGGCGCGCATTGATCATCTGTCGACAGAGTATAAGGGGGACATTTTCTGGTTCAGTACGGACCTGAACAGTGCGCCTCTGGAAGTTACGGACGAAAACGGGGTTGTGCTATGGAATGGCCATTACAGCAGTTTTGGTCTTGTTCGTGGCGGAGAAACCGGTCTTTCAGGAACCGGGCTGCGGCATCAACCCCTTCGCTATGCTGGTCAGTATGCTGACAGTGAAACCGGTCTGCACTATAACCTTTTCCGCTACTATGACCCACAGGTGGGGCGGTTTATTGTTCAGGATCCCATCGGGTTAAACGGTGGCTGGAACCTGTATCAGTATGCGCCGAACCCGCTGGGGTGGATTGATCCCTGGGGATTAACAGGAAAACCGTTGAATTCGCCAGATATGTCCAAGTGGCTCGATAAAGGAGGAACAGTCTGGCAGGAAACTGAAGGCAAAACATGGGTATACCAGGACTGGGAGGGTAACGTTGTCCGTTATCCTGATGGATACCCGGATTTTACACCGTATGAAAGACAGAGTGTTGATGTACATGATTTAAAAGGCGATCATAGTAAAACCCCGGGCGGAGACTTCGGTAAGGCTGATGCGATGGCTCCTAAAGGTCAGGCTAATTATGACCTTAACACCTGGCATCATCATCAAAATGGCACCACAATGCAGGAAGTGCCAAAAAGCATACACCGCCGATTCACGCACAGAGGCGGTGTGTCACGTATAAAAGGCAACTGTTCGTAGAATTGAGGAGGTATGGGGTGGCTATTTTAACAGGTACTGGTGTCGCTCAGGTGGATATAGATTTGCTCGCGAGGGATCTGGGAGTAACTTTTCCTGACGACTACCGACATTTTTTAAGTACACATAACGGATTCAGGGTGGTATCTCCGGACTCCTGTGACATGCCATTCAATAAGGTTGATAATGGCTTCATTTCGTTCGATGCATTGTTTGGCCATCGGGTTAATAACGAGAATTTTGATATTGCTGTGATCAATGATGAGTTTCTTGATGAACTCTCATTCATTGGAAGTGCTGTGATTATTGGCACCGATCCCGGCGATAACTTTTTTGTTCTGGTGACGGAAGGGAAGCAGGCTGGTGTTTATTACTGGGACAGAACCTGCCTGCACGCAGATGACAATAAACAGGACTATGCCATTGCCGGCGAAGATGATTCCCTGCATCTTTATTTATGCAATAAAACATTTACCCAGTTTTTTGAAGACGTAATGTCCCTGACAGTCAAAAAAGGGATGAGCGTCTCTTCAGGGTTGTAACCTGAATTTCACCAGAACTGGCAGGCACTCAGCATTCCTGGCAGTATTTTCGGACCGGATAATGTCTGGGGGTTAGCGTTGTTTTTGCTGTGTGCCTTCTCCTGATAACACGGGGAGGATAAAAAACGTCACGTCAGTCCCCGGAGTCTCACCAGTCCGATGACCTGCAGATGGACAGCGTAGGCCACATAAAAGAACCACGCCGGCATGAACCGGTTTTCTGTTCCCGCTACCCGAGAAGTGACCATACTGACCGCTGCTGCCGGCAGCAGAACCGTGGGGAGAATGGCCAGCACAGCGACGGTAAACGGAATGTCCAGAAAATGCTGACTGTTCAGCGCAACCGTCGCGAGGAACGCGACGGATCCGGCAGCCAGCCTGCAGCGGAATGAAGGATGATGCAGGAAGATGGCCAGCGCCAGCGCCATCACCAGACCCGGTGCTCCGTAACTGGCGACAGAGAGTGGCCACACCATTAGAGACAGCAACACCACGCCCCCTGTAATGCCCGCCATACCGTAGCGGCGATGCCAGGCCAGCAGCTGCGTGGCACCGGCGAAAACAAACAGAATGTTGAGAGCGTACCACGGATCGTGTCCCCGGAACGCCAGACTGAATGCCGGCTGGGTAACGCACGCCCACAACCACATCCGGTTTGCCCTGACCTGTAGGCGCTCCGGCCTGAGCATCACATTGCGTGCCCAGATCAGCACGAACAGTGGAAACGCCATTCTGCCCAGCGCATACAGCTCCGGGCGCGGATGCGTCAGCAAAAGCGTATTGATATGGTCCGCCAGCATGGCAACCAGCGCCGTCAGTTTGAGCCGGTCGACTGCCCCCGGACTGATGGTCAGCCACTGGTGCATCCTCGATGTCAGGCCGTTTATTGCAGAACTGAGAAATGGTGTCATTTATGTCCTTTCCAGGTCGGCACATTCGAAAAATATAATCCTGCACCCATTGCCAGAAAATCCGTCCGCTGTAAGGCGGAACACTGACGCCGGCTTTCTGCAAAATTTTTCTCGCCACGGATTCGGTTTTATTCCTGATAATTAGCATTGCAGAATTTTTATCTTTATTTGACAGTGCGGTGCTGAAAAGAAAGAAACTGTTCATGCGTTAATAAGATTTCAGTTAATAATATTATTATTCGGCATTTGACTTAAAAACTTTAGAGTCCGCAGTTATAATTTTAAACTTAATTTATCCAGATTAACAATTATTTATCTCCCAACGTGGGTTTCATATCTAAAAAATTCAGTAAGAAATTAGGCAGGAAAAATGTATATTATGTGAGTGGTTCATCGATTTTATTTATTATTTCTTTCCCCTGGTTATGAGGGTTGCCGACTCTTGCAGATACCGGATGCCATCTGAAAGCACTTTCCGCCAACGCTTTTTTATCGGCAAGACATGCGGCTTCTTCCGGGGTGGTGCTTTCATTTATCCATATACGGGCTACCTCAGCATCAAATACGAGCGGTCGCCGATCGTGGATATCAACCATGCCCTGGTTACTGGATGTCGTCACAATGACAAAACCTTCATGACCGTGATCTGAATTAAAGGGCGCGTGTCCAATCGCGGCCATAAACAACGGGCGGCCGTCTGAACGGTAGATGTAATAAGGCTGTTTACGGGAACCAGACTTTTTCCACTCAAACCATCCGTTTGCAGGAACAATCGCACGACCGGTGCGCCAGAGTTTACTGAACATTTTGCCGGTAGCGGCCGTTTCACTACGGGAATTGATGAGCGGCGGTTTTCCCCACCATTCAGGACGGTAGCCCCACACAACCGGATCGAGAGAACAGTTTCCTTCCTGTTCACTCAGTATCAGTACACGGGTTCCCGGCGCCACGTTGTAGCGATCCAGAGGCTGAGGATCATACGGAACAGTATCCCCGCTAATATTCAGAAACTGCAGGTACTCATCCCTGCTACTGAACTGAGCAAACCGTCCACACATAAATCACCACTTGCGTATCAACCCGTTAAGCATACTCTCAATTATAGAGAGTAATGAGATGACAAAAAAAAGATGTGGTAATAAAAACAGTATGTCATCAGGCGCTAAGTTAACTGGCTCTGATTAACAGAAAAATCTTTCAAAAGGCTGAGGTTTAGGAATCAACCCGGAAAAGGATAACCTGCGTTAAGTCTTTTGAGTTTAACGGTTAATTTAGTTCCATTCGCCCCTTTACAGCCAGCGGCCAGCTTTAGCAGAGTCGATAAACATTCTTAGTGTCAGGGGTTTTTTTTCATTTTCCCGCACACGGCCCGTAAAAAAAGACCTTGCGCGCCAGGGATAATAATCATCCAGACAGAAGCCATCCCGGACAATATTAAATTTCTGAAAGTAGCTTTCGCTCATATCTGCGATATCCTCAGCTTCAAACCATTCCTGGAGTATGCTGTCATCATCCGGTTCAACCTTCCGGAACAGTGTCGTAACCAGAGGCAGCGCTGAAAGAACGAAGTTACGTACCTCATCGTCTGTTAACGTTCTCACCAGATTTTATCCTCCGGTTGTACCAACAGGTTGTAGTGGTGGACTGTTTTGTAGGCTATCTGTGTCAGGTCGCTGGCAAGAATAACCCACCCGAGAACGGGGACTGCCCTTCCTACAAAGGCACCAAGATTATTAACCCAGAAGATTTTTAATCCGCGCACAGAAAAAGATTTCTTTGTCAGTGTCGGCAGCACCCGTTTCCTGAACTGGAAGCTGATGTGTTTTCTGAAAAATAACGAGGCCGGAGACGTTCCCTTTGTGGATGTTAAGGGTTTGCCGGGGACATCAACAGAGTTATCACCAAGGATGATCATGGCCACGCCAATGAAATCTTTTACCCCCAGTTGCTCTGATGTCTCATCCAGAAGAACCCAGAAGAGCAATTCATGAGGTGTCAGATTACCAACGCCCCCGTAAAAATAGCTACCCTTCAGACCTTCCGTTGTATCCATTTCATCCTCCTGACCTGTAAGAAGCATGGGGAGGCATTCTCCTGCCTGACCGGAGGGTAAAAAATAATCTTTATCTGATTTTAAAAGAGAAACCTGTCCACTTAAACGAAATGATATGATGCAATAATGGCGTCGTGAAAACAGGTGGCCTGCTCCCCTTAAGTCAATGCAAGGCGGACGTAACAACGTCCGCTCTTGGCGCTGAGCGGACTTGGATCCGCGAAATGTCCGCTGTAAGCGACGAGCGGAAGTTCACTATTGTTCTCATAGCGAAGGTCGGTATTGCTAGAATCACGTTGTATTAAGGAGCGGGGAGCGGGTACGTTCTTCAGTTTGCTGAAAAAATAACGGGTCAGAAGACGCATATATAAAACCCGGGATCTGGCCGGGGGCGGATATCTTCGATTACATAAAAGTCTTCTATGAACGGGCCAGGCACCACAGTAATCTCGGAGGCGTCAGTCCGGGGGCCTTCGAACAGGCCTCGTCGTGAGGACAGAATTTGTCTACGGTTGTGGGTGCACTCCAGGGAACGAATAATGACTAGTAAGAAAAGATTGTTTTTGCTATTACTTGCTTTTTTTGTATGTGTTTTGATGATGAATTTCATTATGTTGCTGACCTTACTTGTTATTAAGGTCTATCTCTATTTCTTCCAAGGTGTTCCATTCATGACATATTCTTGGCAGGGATTATATAAACTAGCGAGAGGAGCTACATTTGGCGGTATTGCCCTTGGGTTTGGTTGTTTGTTTGCGCATTATATGCATATACGTTCGCGATGCAAAAAATGATATCGCATTGTATATATTTTTAATATTACCAATGTTTATAAATGGTTATAATTATGAATTGATTCATGATTGAAAATATGTACCGACCGGTGAATCCGCTAGTTATGCAGAGGACGCGGGCTTGCGTCCATTTTGTTTAATAAAAATTTAATTCCGTAGCTAAGGCGATAAAATTTTTAAAGGGAAAAAGGTGAGTGAAAACAATAGTTTATTGCGTAATTCTTACAGTAGTTCTTTCCACAGTAATGAGTGCTCTTTTTTTAGTAATGAAACTAGCCGTTGTGCTGAGTTTTTATTTTAAAACGAATGTGTTTGCTTTTGATCTTAGCGATATCAGGGATGTTGTACTCAGTGGATGTGTTATCGGGGTATGGCTGAGTCTGGTAACAGTTCTTATTCTATACCTTCAGCACAGGAAAAATAAACGCGATTTTTTTTGATATAGAGAATTATTAGCCTTGGAATGTTATTTGATTTACCACTTAAATTAAATTCTGCATCACAGAGGATTACGAATCGTGAGCACCTGCAGCTATCTATAAGGTTTGTGATGGTGAGGTGCCATTATCGTGCATGGTTGATGTAACACACATGGAGACAATAATGGTTCCATGTGCTTTATGCCTTATCCATAGTCATTCAGGGGGCTGTTATTGCCGAAGTCGGAAACCGGTAAACTCATTGCAAGGCAGGCGTATGTTTGCGAAAGATGCATAATGGTTCCCCGACGAAATCATGGACAGGTATGCCGATGACCAATAACCGAAACGATGCTGCTCACGAGATGTGGGCAATAGCCTGGCGTTCATTGTATGGAGAGAAACACCCGGAAGAATTATTCCGCATCTCACGTGATGAGATTGATGCAATGGAGGGGCTATCTCCGGATAAATGGCCAACTGCAGGAATGACAGAAATTAACTGGGATTTGTCTGTTCAGGGGCGCAAATATACGGTTGACCTTCCTGCTCCAGGAGTATTACAGCCTGCAGACTGCGCACATGTTGATGTTGGGTCTATGGTCCTGGGGAAAGCCTCTTTTAGTGAGTTTGACCCTCTGCTTCATCCCCGCTTTCGCCTGACGGATTCCATGCTCTGGACGGAACTTGCCCCCCCGAACTTGGGGAGGGCAATACTGCATATCGCAAAAGGATGGCCTATTTCACCTGTCTGGTTGTGTCTGCACGAAGAGGATGGATTTCATTTCGGCGGTGGGATCCATCGTTATCAAGTATTGAAGCGTTCTGGATCACCTCATTTTTACTTTCTGGCTGAGCCGGATGATGTACCGGCCATGAACACGTTACTTACGGTTCAGTGGATAAAAAGTTGATGTACCTAGAATGTCGTGACAGAAGGATCTCAGGGGTCAATCACTACTGAAGGCAGAACGAAATGAACAGAAAGCACCGTGAAGTTGAATCCCGCTGGCTGACAAGCCGGCAGCCGTCACAGCGTACCGGTTACGAAGCACTGAAATTTGCAGACGAATGCTGGGCGGGCGGTCTTCGCATGTCGGCCAGTCAGCCAGCCAGTTCACTGCGACCTGGCGATGGCCAGCATTTGCTGGTCCCTGATCCGCTGAGGGAAACTTGGGGTTATTTACCAGAGTAGTCAAACCTGTCCCGGCGTTAAGCCTTTTTTAAATGTTCCGCGACGGCGAGTTCCTCATTCTACCCGGAAATATTCCGGTAACACGGAGTCGTGTTTTTTTTTGATTCTGCGTTACCGACAGACCGAAACGGCAGACAGATAATTGCTGGCAGGACTAACAACGGAGCTATTCACATGAATTACACCCGAACGGCCACGCCGGCAGATGTACTGGAAACGCTAAAAAATTATTTCAGAGAGCTGCAGTCCCCACCCTTACGAAAACCCGCATGGCCAATGATAGAGCGGCTGATCGCCCGTGAAACCGAAATGAGTGCCGTCTGGAAAGAAATCGCCCGGTACGGTCTGAGCTGGCAGCAGTGTCACACGCTGCTTGAGCAGATTGTGTTTGCCGGCCAGTCCGGAACGGATGAAGCCGTCCTGCGGCTTAAAGATAACTATCGCCAATTGGTTAACCTTAACCATGACATCGTAGAGATGGCAAAACAACTCGCGGTAAAACTGGATGCACGGGAGTACATCCTGAATCACAACAGCTTTACGCTGGATAACACGGTTCACATCGTGGAGCTTATCGATAAGGCTGCGGCAGAAAATGGCCATTACCGTTCCCGCGTGCGTGAACCGCTCCTGTCACTGGGTACATATGAGCAGAAATACTGGCCATCCCTGCAGGCTATTCTGCGGACCCTCGCCAGGGAGCCCGTAAAAGTCGGCTTCATGGAGGAAAGCGACAGGACACTGGTTTCCGGACGCGGAGAACTTGTCCCGGATTATCTCCGGGAGCTGTTCCGTCGCATTGAAATCGCCAGAACCTGTCACTGGGGGCTGCCGAAGGGATTCAGGCTGACTGATGCCTGTCTGGCGGCTCTGGCGACGGTCTCGCTTGATCTGCCAGAACCGGCCAGTGTTGCAGCGGTGAAAATGCACCGGACACGGTTAAGCCGGGAAGGATTTCCCGGCGCCTGGCCGGTCCGGAAAAAGAGCCCCGCAGCCGGGAAACCACGTCGCGACGACAAACCGGACAGCCCTGCACCGGACGCTTAATCCTTCGGAAAGGGGGCCAGCAGCGCGGCCACAAGGGCCGGAGGAACATTCAGCCCGGCCCTGGCGAAGGTGTCCGCCGTCATCTGGTTAAAAGCAGGCTCTATCGCACGAAGCCGCGGGATGGCATCCGGCACCAGAGCAAGCAGTTCCCGGACGCGGGCCGCCGCCTCGACGTACTTCTGATCTGACGTGTAGGCCTGTTTACTGGTGTTGTCACACCATTCTTCAATCATGTCTTCCGAGAACGCGGTGGCCAGCCCCTCTTCAATTACCGGCGCACCGCCGCCAACAACCGGGGCCAGCAGGTGCACACATTCGTGCGCCAGCTGATAAACCATGTTCTGCCTGTGGGAAAAGGTTTCCGCACTCAGGCTGATGGCAATGTGTTGCCGGGGTGGGGTTTCATGGCTTCCCGGGAACCACACCTGCGGCTGACCGGTGTGAAACTCAACACCCACATACGTCCAGCTGCGATCACGGCTGCCATAGCGTTTCTCCATTTCCTGGATGAAACGGCTTGCGTAGGTGGCAGGTGTCATACTCCAGGTGCCGTTTGCCTGCTTAACACTGAATAAATGAGCGGGAATGTCAAACCTTTTGCTCATCATTATCCTCCGTAATCCCTCTTTTAACCCTGTCATGGCGAAGTTATCCCACGGTTTACAGCTCAGTTGCCGGTGTTAACCAGCACCAAAAAATCCCCATTCCCGTCCGGCTTAAAACTGACCCTTTTCGTGTAATGGTGCGTCAGCGTTTTTTCATGCGTAGACAGCTCAGAGTAAAGCCGGCCATCCAGCGCCGGAAGTGAAGCCACGTACTCCCCGTTCAGCCGTTTTCTTTCTTCCCGTACCGCCTGTTCTTCCTCGGCTGTCATACTAAAATCAGCAATCGGGAACAGGCTGTCATCTGTGGTGAACATAGGGTCATGTAACTGAATGTGCTCCTTGAAGAGCTCGGCATACAGGGCTTTACGACAGGACTCGCTGGGAAAGCGCTGCCATGTCTTCGAATGTGCTTCTGCCAGCGCATAGAAATTACTGCCAGTGATGGCCTCCAGAGGCCAGCAGGGGGTTACCTCGTTCCAGACCGTGTCTGCAAGTCCCTTCCAGACTGTATTCTTTACCGACATGGATGCGAGAATATCGTCGTCAGCAATATTATTGATGCCCTTCTGGATCGCCAGACGCAGCACTTCCACTTCTTTCACCGGTTGCTGCGTCAGGGTGACACAGCGAACGTAGAGTACATCCAGCTCGGCTGCTGTGCTGTCATCTATATGTTTCGTTGGCATAGCTGCCTCCTTTTTGGGAAAATTGTTTTTTCTGCTTAATATATAAGAATCTCATTCTTAGTTTATAAGTTTATAAGTTGTATGTATTAAACATATCATAAATGCGTTTCTGCGCAAGCGATTCTCAGTGCAAACGGTTTTTCGGCTTTCCTTTTTCTGCACAGATCCGGAAAGCGGCAAAGTCGGATCTCCAGACTGCAGCAGGGTTGTTTTGAAAAAATGCCGGAGATGGAAGCAGCGTAGTAAGCTGATTTAATGATGTAAGAATAAATCTTACATTAAGATATGGAGGGGTTATGGCTCGTACGATGACGGTGGACGTGGGTGATGAGCTGCATGAAAAGCAGGCTGAATCCAGACTTCAGGAATTGCGCGATCTGCTGGCCGAAGGGATCAGCAGCGGCGAGGCGAAACCATGGAACAAGAATGCATTCCTGAGGAATGTCAGGGCCAGGGTGGCAAATGAAAGAGATTGAGCTGACACCCAAAGCAGAAGAGGATCTGGAGGCCATCTGGGACTACAGCTTCAGACAGATCGGGGTTGTTCAGGCGGATGCATAGATCGGTCGTATAGCTGCAGTATTTGGGGTCGTCTCAGAAAACGGAAAAAATCGTACGCTAAGACCGGTTTGGCTAGCCGGGTAGTAGGAGTCCCATTAGTCACGCCTGCCGGGCTGCGGCTTGGTCTGGTTGAGAACTCGGTTCTTTGTGGCGATGATCCACGAAGTTGCACCCATCGACGCTGTGCTCACAGGCAACAATCTCCAGTTGCAGCGTCGTATGGAAGATGCTGAATCGGTCAGCCAGCAACAACTTGAGGGTTTTGAGCAACTCGTCGGGCCCTATTTCCGGCGCATACACGATATGAGCGGTCATGCTGACCTTGCCGCTCGTGAGCGCCCATACGTGCAAGTCATGCAGCCCTGTCACGCCTGGCACGGCCTGAACAGATGCCATCAAGGCTCCCATGTCAATGCCGTCTGGGACTCCCTCCAGCAAGACATTCAGGCTTTCCTTGAGTAGCAGCCAAGTTCGTGGCAGCACCCAAAGCCCAATTGCCACGGCGACGACCGCATCTACCCACACCCAGCCGGTGAATCGGATGACCAGCGCAGCTCCGATCACGCCGATGGAGCCAAGCATGTCGCTCCAGACCTCCAGATAAGCGCCTTTGACGTTGAGGCTCTTGTCCTTGCCGCCCTGAAGCATACGCATGCTGATGAGGTTGACGATCAGACCCAGCACTGCTACCACCAGCATCCCGCTGGACTGAACCTGCGCTGGCTCGCGCAAACGCTGCCAGCCCTCATACAGGATGTAGCCAGCGACGCCGAAGAGCAACAGGGCGTTGAATGCGGCCGCAAGGATTTCGAAGCGGTAGTAGCCATAGGTGCGCTTGGCATCGGCTGGCCGTCTCGCCACCCGTACAGCCGCCAAGGCGATGGCCAGCGCCGCTGCATCCGTGAACATGTGCGCCGCATCTGAGAGCAGGGCCAGGCTGTTGAAAACAATGCCTGCGGCGACTTCGGCCAGCAGGAAGCTTCCGGTCAGCGCCAGGGCGATCCAGAGCGATTTTTCATTGCGCTCGCTGGGTAGGGCATGGGAGTGATTGGTGCTCATCTTCGTCCTTCTTCTGAGTTCATTTTTGTTCAGCGTGACCGGAAGCCGGCACCCAGCGATACAACGTCGGGATTGAGACCCCGAGGTTCTTGGCCACGTCCTTGGGAGCGATCCCGCTGGCGAGCAGTTTCTTGGCCGATTCAATCTTGCTTTTGGTCATCTTCGGTTTGCGTCCTCCCTTGCGGCCTGACAGCCGGGCGACCGCCAATCCTGCACGGGTCCGCTCCACCGTCAGCTCGCGCTCCATTTCGGCGAGGCTGGCCATGACGTGAAAGAAGAACCGTCCCGACGGCGTGCCGGTGTCGATGGCGTCGGTGAGACTCTTGAACTGGATGCTCTGCTTGTGCAACTCGCTGACCAGATCGACCAATTGCTTGACGCTACGGCCCAGGCGATCCAGCTTCCAGACGACCAGCGTGTCTCCCTTGCGTAGCATTTCAAGCGCCTTGGCCAAGCCGGGGCGCTCGGCTCTCGTGCCGCTTAATTTGTCCTCAAAGAGCTTTTGGCACCCGGCCTGGGTCAAGGCCTCTCGCTGTAGCTCCAGGTTCTGATCCTGCGTCGAGACGCGCGCATAGCCGACGAGCATGGCACGGTCAGACCGCTGCCTTGCCGCACTGAGCGCAAAACTTCGTACCCGGTTGCAGTGTGGTTCCGCATTGCGCGCAAGCCGAAGGAACCAACGAAGTCCCGCACTGCTGGCAGAAGCGAGCGCCTGGCGCGTTAGATGCCTTGCAGTTGGGGCAAGCAAGGCCGCCATTACCCCACCCGCCCGCTGGCGGCCCGCCGCTTCCGTACCCACCGCCACCACCGTGATGCCCACCACCGTGATGCCCACCACCGCTGTAACCGCCACCGTGGTGGCCACCGAAAAGTCTGTCAAAAATACCCATGAGTCTTTCTCCTTTCGTAAACAGGGGTCGTCTCAGAAAACGGAAAATAAAGCACGCTAAGCGTGCGTGGAGGCTGGCACCCAGCGGTACAGCGTCGGAATGGACACGCCGAGGTTCTTGGCCACGTCCTTGGGCGGCACCCCGCTGGCCAGCAGCTTCTTGGCCGACTCGATCTTGCTGTCGGTCATCTTCGGCTTGCGGCCGCCTTTGCGGCCGAGCTGCTTGGCGACTTCCAGCCCGGCGCGGGTGCGCTCGACGGTCAGCTCGCGCTCCATTTCGGCAAGGCTCGCCATGACGTGGAAGAAGAACCGCCCGGATGGTGTGCCGGTGTCGATGGAGTCGGTGAGGCTCCTGAACTGGACACCGTGCTTGTGCAGATCGCCGACCAGATCGACCAGTTGCTTGACCGACCGGCCCAGCCGGTCGAGCTTCCAGACGACCAAAGTATCGCCTTCGCGCAGCATTTCGAGCGTCTTGGCCAAGCCAGGCCGGTCTGCCCGCGTGCCACTCACCTTGTCCTCGAAGACCTTTTTACATCCGGCCTTGCTCAAGGCTTCGCGTTGCAGCTCCAGGTTCTGATCCTGCGTCGAGACGCGCGCATAGCCAATCAACATGGCTTGTCTCGCGCCCGGTCGATGCGTTCCTGCATCGCCTGCATCACTTCTTCGTGGGTGTACGATCTGGCGTTGGCGTCGGTGGCTTGCCGCAGGGCTTCCTCAACCTCGCGCGTCATCCGCTCGTAATCCTCCGGCCACAGCGCTTGCTCCATGCGCAGCGACGCCTGACCCAGCAGGTGCAGCAGGCTGAACAGCCGCATGTCGTTGGTGGCGACGATGCGCTCCCGAATCTGCTCCTGAATAGCTTCGCTAGCCCGATGCGCTTGTGGTGTGGCAGTCCCCTCGTAGTCAGCGGGGAATTCCGCTTCCTCGGCAATCCTTGCCCAGGCGCTGGCCAGCGCCTCGATGGTTGACGTGCTCATTTCCGCCGCTCCTGTGCTCTTTGGCGAATCAACCGGCCAAGGGGCCTCGACGCGAAAACCAGCAGCATCACGCCTATCGGATACCAGGTCGAGAAGACCACCAAGGCATCGAAGGCTGGCCGTCCGGTGTTGGTAGGCAGTACGGCGGTCACAGCCATCAACCCGCCGACCGTCCAGATGATGCGCCACACGTAGGGCATCACGCGGGGCACGTAGCCGTCATCGAAAGCGGTCTGGTAGTAGCGGCGCAGGCCGCGCTCGGCAAGCGCCTGGCGCTGCCGCTCCGACAGCGCATCCGTCCGGCCATACCAGCGCCGGAATGGTGGACAGCGCAGCAGCAAAGGGGTGAAGAGGATCATCACCGCCACGATCGCGACACCCCACGCCATGACGGCGCCGGCATCGGGCCGCTTGGCGTTCTCGATCACGGGCGCGAAGACGCCCGGAGCACCGATCATCCAGAACAGCGCAATGTGCTGATGGAAGGAGAGCTTCATTTGCTCATCCACTTGCGCAGCAGGCGCTTTTTCAGGGAGGCGCGTTCTTGCGGGTTGCGTCCCTTGTGATTGGCGATGCGATCCGCCGTGGCGGCCTGGCGCTTGACGGGCCAGTAGGAGCGGCCATCCTTGCCCATCGACCAGACGCTGCTGGCCTGGTTTTCCAGCAGGGGCAGATGGGCGCTCAGGGCTTCGGGCGACGCGCTGGTCAGCGCCGTGCGCTCACGGGTGCGCCAGCGCTGATGCCAGAGCTTCTTGTCCTCGCGCTCGCTGCCGCAGGTCGTGTGCCCGACGATGGGTGTTTTGCGGCGGCTGCGGCTCATAACGTAGTGGTCTCCAAGAACATTCAGGACTGATCCCAGGCGTCGATGGTCAAGACCTGATCGGCAGGACAGGCGGCTACGCGGTCGGGAACTGGATGGTGTTCAGTCTCATGCCGACCCCATTCGATTGATCGCGTCGCTTGCGGCACGCTGCGACGCAAGGAGGTTTGCGACCTGGTTTAGCAGCCGTGTCCGCTGCATGTCTGTTACCTATCTCCCCGACCGCTCATTGGACCAACTCCAGAGATTGGGCTCTATCGCTCAGCCAATACGAAACCGGCATTGGCTGATGCCACAACCGAGACTAACACAAATGGCTCGGTACCTGTATTTCGCGCCCCGTGCACTTGGCCCGGTCTTGCCACGGCTATCTCACCTTCCCTGAGGGCACGAACAATCCCATTGCCCTGAAAGTAATCAGCCATTCCCGACAAAACAGTCCACGTGTCTTGGCCGTGAGGATGAATGTGAGCCGCAATTTCCTGCCCGGGATGGACATGCCAAACCACGATAATTGAGTCTCGGGTTTCAAGCACAACGGAACGAATAGGCTCGCCTTCGGACGGCTGAACATACTCGGCTACAGAAAATATTCTCGATTCAACAGTCATCGGAGATCCCTCTTTCACAGTTGTCGTTACGGTCTTCATCGTCGGCATCCTGACGCACGGCGGGCAATTGCTGGAGCAACGCCGGCAGCCATTCCTGTACCGTCTCCCACACCACATCGAGGTTGATGTCGAAATAGCCGTGAGCCATGCGATTACGCATATTGCGCATGCTGCGCCACGGCACGTCGGCATGCGCCTGGGTGAACTCGACGTAGCCATCCATCACCTTTGTGGCCGCCTCGCCGATGACGATCAGGCTCATGATGACGGCCTGCTGGGTGCGCTTGTCGGCCAAGAAGTCGTCCTTGGCCATCCCTTCCACGAAGCTGCGCGCATCGGTTGCGGCCTGCTGAATGTGGTCGAGGTAATCGGGCAGGCGGTTCTCGCTCATATCGGTTGCGCCTCCGCGAGCACCTTGGCCCGGAACTTCGGCGGCAGGTCGCCGGGAGTCAGCAGATCGACGTCAACGCCGAGCAGCGATTTCAGTTCTTCTTCCAAATCGCCCAAGTCCAACAACGTGGCACCGGGCAGCGCATCGACCAACAGGTCGAGGTCGCTGCCATCCCGGTCGGTGCCATGCAGCACCGAGCCGAAGACGCGCGGGTTCGCGGCGCGAAAGCGGCCTACCGCTTCACGCACTGCGCTTCGCTTCATGTCAAGCACAACAGACGGTCGCATGCGCATCCTTTCTTATCGAAACTCGTTGAGATGATATGCAATCAAGAATAGAATTTCAAGAACTATTTTCGAGAATCGCAATGCCTTGATTCCCGTGCCGCGCCGGTTGCCTTGGCGGGCTTGTCACAAACCTACGTTTTTGAGAAGAAGGAGACTGCATGCCCCGCCGTTCAATCCTCTCCGCCGCAGAGCGCGACAGTCTCTTGGCGTTGCCCGATACCCAAGACGAACTCATCCGGCTCTACACGTTCAGCGAACCCGACCTGTCACTAATCCGCCAGCGGCGCGGTGACGCCAACCGCCTGGGTGTCGCGGTGCAATTATGCTTATTGCGCTTTCCCGGTCAGGGCCTGCTGCCCGACGCTGCGGTGCCGATGCCCCTGCTGCAATGGATCGGACGGCAACTGCGCATCGATCCATCGTGCTGGCCACAGTATGCAGAGAGGGAAGAAACCCGGCGCGAGCATCTGCTTGAGCTGCGTGCATATTTGGGCATGGAGCCGTTCGGCCTGGCGCACTATCGGCAGGCTGTCCATGCCGCGACCGAGTTGGCCTTGCAAACCGACAAGGGCATCATGCTGGCCAACAGTGTTCTCGACGACCTGCGGCACCGACACGTCATCTTGCCGACGCTGGATGTTGTCGAGCGCGTCTGTGCCGAGGCGATCACCCGCGCCAACCGGCAAATCTACGAAACCTTGTCCGAACCGCTATCGGACGCGCATCGTCGCCGCCTTGACGATCTGCTCAAACGCCGGGACAACGGCAAAACGACCTGGCTGGCCTGGCTGCGCCAGTCACCCGTCAAGCCCAATTCGCGGCACATGCTCGAACACATCGAACGCCTCAAGGCATGGCAGGCGCTCGACCTGCCTTCCGGCGTCGAGCGGTCGGTGCACCAGAATCGCCTGCTCAAGATCGCCCGCGAGGGTGGCCAGATGACACCCGCCGACCTGGCCAAGTTCGAGGCGCAGCGGCGCTACGCCACCCTGGTCGCGCTCGCCATCGAGGGCATGGCCACGGTCACCGACGAAATCATCGACTTGCACGACCGCATCCTGGGCAAGCTGTTCAACGCCGCCAAGAACAAGCATCAGCAGCAGTTTCAGGCATCCGGCAAGGCGATCAACGCCAAGGTGCGGCTGTTCGGGCGCATCGGCCAGGCGCTGATCGAGGCCAAGCAAGCGGGCCGCGATCCGTTCGCCGCCATCGAGGGCGTACTATCCTGGGATGCTTTCGCCGAAAATGTCACCGAAGCGCAGAAGCTCGCGCAGCCCGAGGACTTCGATTTCCTGCACCGCATCGGCGAGAGCTACGCCACGTTACGCCGGTACGCGCCGGAATTCCTCGCCGTGCTCAAGCTGCGGGCTGCGCCCGCTGCCAAGGATGTGCTGGACGCCATCGAGGTGCTGCGCGGCATGAACAGCGACAACGCACGCAAGGTGCCTGCCGATGCGCCGACCGACTTCATCAAGCCGCGCTGGCAGAAGCTGGTGATGACCGATGCCGGCATCGACCGGCGCTACTACGAGTTGTGCGCACTGTCGGAACTGAAGAACGCGCTGCGCTCCGGCGACATCTGGGTGCAAGGCTCACGCCAGTTCAAGGATTTCGAGGACTACCTGGTACCGCCTGTGAAATTCGCCAGCCTCAAGCTGGCCAGCGAACTGCCGCTGGCTGTGGTCACCAACTGCGACCAGTACCTGCATGACCGGCTGACGCTGCTAGAAACACAGCTTGCGACCGTCAACCGCATGGCGGCGGCCAACGACCTGCCGGACGCCATCATCACCGAGTCTGGCCTGAAGATCACGCCTCTGGATGCGGCGGTGCCTGACACCGCGCAGGCGCTGATCGACCAGACCGCGATGATCCTGCCGCACATCAAGATCACCGAACTGCTTATGGAAGTGGATGAATGGACGGGCTTCACCCGCCACTTTACGCACCTGAAATCGGGCGACCTGGCCAAGGACAAGAACCTGCTGCTGACCACCATACTGGCCGACGCGATCAATCTCGGCCTGACCAAGATGGCCGAGTCCTGTCCCGGCACAACGTATGCCAAGCTCGCCTGGCTACAAGCCTGGCATACCCGCGATGAAACCTATTCGACGGCGCTGGCCGAATTGGTGAACGCGCAGTTCCGGCATCCCTTCGCCGAGCATTGGGGTGACGGCACCACGTCATCGTCGGACGGCCAGAACTTCCGCACCGGCAGCAAGGCCGAGAGCACCGGGCACATCAACCCGAAATATGGCAGCAGCCCAGGGCGGACGTTTTACACGCACATCTCCGACCAGTACGCGCCGTTCCACACCAAGGTCGTGAACGTCGGCGTGCGCGACTCGACCTACGTGCTCGACGGCCTGCTGTACCACGAGTCCGACCTGCGCATCGAGGAGCACTACACCGACACGGCGGGCTTCACCGATCATGTCTTTGCCCTCATGCATCTGCTGGGCTTCCGCTTCGCGCCGCGCATCCGCGCCCTGGGCGACACCAAGCTGTTCATCCCTAAGGGTGAAGCCAGTTACGACGCACTCAGACCGACGATTAGCAGCGACAAGTTGAACATCAAGGCTATTCGTGCCCATTGGGATGAAATCCTGCGCCTGGCTACCTCGATCAAACAGGGCACGGTGACGGCCTCGCTGATGTTGCGCAAGCTCGGCAGCTACCCGCGCCAGAACGGCCTGGCCGTTGCGCTGCGCGAGCTGGGGCGCATCGAGCGCACGCTGTTCATCTTGGACTGGCTGCAAAGCGTGGAACTACGCCGTCGTGTGCATGCCGGATTGAACAAGGGCGAAGCCCGCAATGCGCTGGCCAGGGCGGTGTTCTTCAACCGGCTGGGCGAAATCCGCGACCGCAGTTTCGAGCAGCAGCGCTACCGGGCCAGTGGCCTCAACCTGGTGACGGCGGCCATCGTGCTGTGGAACACGGTCTACCTGGAGCGCGCCGCGAATGCTTTGCGCGGCCACGGCCATGGTGTCGATGAAGGGCTGTTGCAGTACCTGTCGCCGCTGGGTTGGGAGCATATCAACCTGACCGGCGATTACCTCTGGCGCAGTAGCTCCAAAGTAGGCGTGGGGAAATTCCGACCGCTACGTCCGCTCTCTGGGTCTTAGCGTACGATTTTTTCCGTTTTCTGAGGTGACCCCTATTTGATGTGCTGGCCATGCATGATATCGGCACGCATTGTGCAGAGCTGGGAGACGATATCTGCACACTGCCGGTAGAACCGGCATACGATCTATTTTGTATCATCACATTCTATGGTTACGGTCATTCGTATTCTCAGCCAGTCTCAGGATACGGCGCGACATGCACCCTGGAGATGACCGGGGAACAGGATTCTCAAACAATATAAGTTAATTGTGAGGTCGACATGACCAAAAAAAACATTGTGTATGGACTCTTTCATTATTATTCATTTCGCTTATAAAAAAACGCTCCCGGACGGGAGCGTAAGCCAGTGACTTCGGCGTCAAATGAGGGTCTGACAAGTGGAGCTGCGGGTTAATTCTGGGTGATCTGGCTGCGATGCTTTTCCGCCTGTTGCTGATGAATAACGGAAGACTGGCCATTATTCGCCTTCTCATGCACAACAGCGGCTTTCTCATGCTCGCTCATTTCGGAAAATGGCTTAGCAGTTTCTTGGGTGTTCTCAGGTTTGGCTTTCATCATTTTTTTATGCATTTCAGCCATGTCCTGATGGGCGGCAGAATTGCCGTTTTGCATCATTTCATGGGACATAGCGGCCTGATCGTGACCGCTCATATCCATCATTTTCATGCTCTCCCCCTGAACTGCACTTTTTTCAGCGGATGACTGCATCTGATGGGCAGGCGCCTGGGCATTATTTACCTGGTCATGCATGTTCATTGTCTCTGCAGCCCAGGCAGATGAAGCGACAGCCATCATGGCAATAAAGGATACAAGGATCTTTTTCATGGTTGGGTCTCCGGTGTTTTCATACCCGAACAATCAATGCTTATAACAGAGAAAGCATTTGATCTCAGGGCTGGTTAATCATCACGCCAGGAACCGGGCGATTGAATTATCACGCTGTCCTGATTTATGACTGATTATAAAAAACCGCCTCTGTTTATCGCGTGACTGAATGATGACATTTTTGTCACCTTCCGGGTTTCTCCTGAATAACGGTATTAATCCATTAACAGACGCACACTGAACACAATTTTCCGCCCCTGCTGTTCTGCTGACAGCTCGCCGCCGTGAGCATGAATGATCGACCTTGTAATTGATAATCCCAGCCCCGCGCCTTCCGTGTTGTGAACCCTTGATGAGTCTGCGCGATAGAACCGGTCAAACAAACGCTCCAGATTAGCGGGAACCGGGCCAGACATCGTATTCGTAATCATCACGTTCACACAGTCACTGTCACGCTCAAGGTGTATCGCTGTACAGGTGTTATCGGGAGAATACTTGATTGCATTGGAAAGCAGGTTACTGAAAGCACGTCGCAGCATATCGCTGTCTCCGGCAACAACGCCCTCTCCTTCAACCGTGATTGTCTTTCCTGTTTCGTCTGCCAGGGGCTCGAATAACTCACGTAATTCATTCAGTTCGGCTGCCAGATCCACATCATGTTTATCCAGCTGCAGCAGACCATGCTCTGAACGTGCCAGAAAAAGCATGTCACTGGTCATTCGTGACAACCTTTTCAGTTCTTCCAGGTTAGCGAATAAAATTTCGCGGTAATGCGAAACATCCCTTTCCTTAGCCAGTGCAAACTGCGTCTGCATCATCAGATTACTGACTGGCGTGCGCAGCTCATGCGCGATGTCAGACGAGAAATCTGACAGTTTCCGGAATGACCCCTCCAGGCGATCGAACATATTATTGAACTCCTGCATGGTCTCAGAGATTTCCGGCGGAGCCAGATCGGGATTAAGACGCTGATCCAGGCTGTGTACGGTCATGGAGGAAGCCAGACTGGTCATTTCCCGTAACGGTTTCAGACCAATACGTGTGGTCAGCCAGCCCAGAAAAACAGAAATAAAGACCAGACCGATATTGAACCAGAACAGCCAGGTACTGAGTTTGTCCATAAACAGGGTGTGATACCCAGTATCCGTGGCAACCGTAATGATGAAATGTTTGCTTTTACCCTGTTCCGGCGTCACGGCAACCCGCCGCGAGATACTGCGGTACACGGTGTTATTTTCTTCCGTCTGGATCATATTGTCGAGAATATCACCCGACTTGTTAAGCAGGACCGCTGGAACAACAGAATTTTTGGCATAGAGTTCAACAATTTTTTCATTTTCCATGTTTTTTATAGAAATGAATAAGCCATTGTGCCCCACCATCGCATCGTTTATTTTTTCTGATAATGACTTAATATCCGTTTTGTTCCTGAACGTCTCTGTTTTAAGAAACTCTTCGGTGAGCTGAAGCTTACCTGTCAGAAAATCGCGGTCCTGATTATCGAAATAGCCATTCAGGGTGCTAATCAGGATAAAACTTGATAACCACCATACCGTAAGCATCACCGCAGAAAAAATCAGGCTCAGGCGTGTGGTCAGGGAAATTTTGAACCTCACTCTTCTCTGATCTCCAGGACATATCCGGCACCGCGAACGGTATGGATCAGTTTTGGCTCAAAGTCATCATCAATTTTACTTCTCAGACGTCTCACGGCGACATCAATCACATTCGTATCACTGTCAAAATTCATGTTCCAGACCAGGGACGAGATAAGACTCCTGGGTAACACTTCTCCGGTGCGTTGCAGCAGCAACTCAAGCAGAACGTATTCTTTACCGGTGAGATGGATCTTCTTCCCCGAACGGATCACGGTCCGGCGCACCATATCAACGGTCATATCGGCGATGGTGCAGACTGTTGCGGCCTGCGAGCGTGCCCGGCGCAGTAGGGTTCTTACACGTGCAACCAGCTCCGTAAAATCAAAGGGCTTAATCAGGTAGTCATCTGCGCCAAGCTCCAGTCCTTTCACTTTGTCCCGCACGTTGTCCTTTGCGGTTAAAAACAGGACCGGTTCTTCGTGCCCGGACTCCCTCAGTGCGCTGATGATTTGCCACCCGTCGAGGAAAGGCAGCATCACGTCCAGTATAATCAAATCATACTGTCCCTTCGACGCGGCCCCGAGACCATCGCGGCCATTATTAAAGAGATCGGCCTGATAGCCTTCCTCAACCAGTCCCTGCTGCAGGTAACGACCTGTTTTTTGTTCGTCTTCAACGATTAAAATACGCTGCATGGTCAACTCGCTGATATGAAAGTAAAAATCTCACGCATGAGCTTTGGCTGTCCCCTAGCTGATCTGAGACGGAGCAAGCATTCCAAGCCACGCTACGGCGCCCAGAATGATAATCGCAACAACGAATTCTGTCAGGATGCTGTTTCGCATCAGGGCAACGCTGCGATCATAATTCCCTTCCCTGACCATAACTTCAAGCCGGGGACCCAGGTGAAACCGGTTTGCTGCAGCCAGAAGAAGCATCAGAACAAACAGAGCCGTCTTGGCAAGCAATATCCTCCCCCAGGAACTGTTGAATAAGGGAGTTAAGTTACCCTCAGCAATATACAGATAGTTGACCAGCGCACTCAGGATCAGGGCTACAACAATCACCGTTCCTGCCGTGGCAAATTTTGCCAGGGAGTCAGATATCACAATGACGCTCTGTGCATTATGCTCGTTTCTGCGCATCAGCAGGATAGCAAATGCAACCAGAGCACCTGTCCAGGCACCTGCAGCGCCGAGATGGGTCAGATCGCTCAGTAAATGGAGATAGTAATGCAGACCGTCATGCATAACGGCGTGTCCTCCCCAGGCAAGTGTAGCCAGCGCCACGCCCCCACTCATCGTCATCAGCAGGCAGGACAATACTCTCTTATTAGTGTAAAGGAACAAAGCACCGAGTGTGGTAAACAGGGCACAGAGCCTGACAATCCAGCTAATACCCACATCAGTTTCTTCTATCACCATCTCGATAACATGGATGGATAATTCTCTGAGGTCAGTTACTCCACTCATGGCATTAGATACCAGGAGCATATTAATGCCAGTAAGAATGATGCCTGTAACAACAGCAAAGGTTATAAACGACCTGAAATTAGTCAGGTTATAGGTTTCATGTCTGACACCGCTTATTCCATATATCTGAAAAAATGGCAATCCAAATATTACCATCAAATCCAGATAAAGAAGAAAACGAATAACAATCATAATCAGGTCGTTCATAATATTACTTCACTGTAAAGGTGTAATTACCGGTAATAGGGTGCGTATCTGAAGAAACCGCGCGCCAGTCAACACGATAAGTGCCAGCGGGTAAAGGCTCTCGCGGAATAATGACCATCGATTTAGGGTCAGCGCCTGGCGCCACTTTTGCCGCGACCGGCATCGGAGAATGTGATGACATGCCTTTCATACCCGTCATCGTTAATTTTGCACCTGAGAATTTCACGGTCAGATTTTCCGAGAAATTAAGCTGAATCTTTTCCGGGGCCGCTACGGCTGAATCAGCCTGTGGCACAGAGCTTTTTAATTCCGGATGGGCCATAGCAGAGAAAGCAACGCCCATAACGAGGCCACCTGTAAGAATGGCTTTATTTAAAATCGACATTTTATTTACCTGTTTAGTTGAGTGTTTTATATCAGTGCGTTAAAACCAGATTCTGGCTCCCGCCAGGAATACTACCTGATGGTCTTTCTCACCTTCTCTTTTCGCCATATCGGATGTTTTCCCGTAAAGTTGATTCCAGGAAACGCCTATATAGGGTGCAAACTCACGGCGTATTTCATAGCGCAGCCGGAGCCCCAGCTCTGTGTCAGTCAGTCCCCTGCCGCGACCCCGCGATTCATCATCCTGACTGTAGAAATTCACCTCATAGGATGGCTGGAGTATGAGCCGGTTAGTCAGTAAAACGTCGTATTCTCCTCCCAGACGAAGGGCTGCTTTTCCGCCATTACTGACAAAACCCGTAATTTCAGACTCAAAATTATAGAGTGCCAGCCCCTGAAAACCGACAGCAGCCCAGGTCCGGGCAGAAGCAGGTCTGAAATCCTGCCTGACACCCGCAACCAAATCCCACCATGGGCCAACCGCATGTCCCCAGAGTAACTGCGCTTCAGCCGCCTCCGTTTCCCCATTGCTTCGTTCACCTTCACTCTTTAGCCAAATCCGATCTGTGTCGCCTCCAATCCAGCTGTTAACACTCCAGCTGAAATTGTTGGTGTTATCCGACCGTTGCCATTCCAGTTGATCCAGCAGAACCAGATAATTAATCGCACTGTCGTGAATCGCATGCCCCTGTAAATTGCCGAATGCAGCCTTCCGGTCGGCATCGGTAACAGGCGGAATTGGCGTTCTGCTCTCAGTTACAATGGGCTCCATTGACGTCATCTCAGTGAAATTCTCATCTGCTGGCATCTGCATGGCAGACATGTCGTGCCCGGCGTGGGGATCTGCAGAGACGGAGCCCGCCGCAATAGAAAGCTGTGAGGTAAACAAACCGGCGACCAGAACAGGTATGGCCTTCAAATTTCTCTTCATTCGCATCATTCCTCCACCCGGACTTCACGAAACATTCCCATTTCCATGTGATAGAGCAAATGGCAGTGATACGCCCAGCGGCCAAGCGCATCTGCTGTCACTCTGTAACTGCGTTTTGTACCAGGGGGAACATCTATTGTGTGTTTACGAACCATGAAATTACCGTTTTCATCTTCCAGATCGCTCCACATACCATGCAGGTGAATGGGGTGAGTCATCATGGTATCGTTGATCAGCGTGATCCTGAGCCGCTCACCGTATTTCAGCAGCACCGGTGCGGCATCTGAAAACTTGATTCCGTTAAATGACCAGGCAAACTTTTCCATGTGGCCGGTTAAATGCAGTTCTATGGTACGGCCAGGTTCACGTCCGTCAGGATCCTCAAAGCGGCTTTTCAAATCCGCGTACGTGAGAACCTTTCTTCCGTTATTTCGAAGACCAATACCCGGATCATTTAATTTCGGAGAGACGCTCATCGCCTGCATATCAACCAGTGGGTTATCCGTTTCTGACGCAGGATGACTTTGCATACCCGGCATTCCGGCCATCCGGGAATGATCCATACCGGCCATGCTGCTGTGATCCATGGGCGCGGAGGATGTCCCGCTATCCGGAAGGTCAGCACCGTCCATAGACATCATCTCTCCGCTGTTATCCATGCCTCCCATCTGGCTGTGGTCCATTCCTGCCATATCATGTCCCATTCCCCCCATACCCATATCTTCCATGGTCAACAGAGGACGGGGATCGAGGGGGGGAACGGCAGCACTTAACCCCTCTCTCGTGGCCAGTGTCCCTCGAGCGTAACCGGTCCTGTCCATGGATTGTGCGAAGATGGTATAGGCCTCACCCTGAGGCTCCACAATGACATCATAGGTTTCGGCAACGGCAATCCTGAATTCGTCAACGGTAACCGGGTTTACATACTGGCCATCTGCAGCCACGACCGTCATTTTCAGCCCGGGGATACGGATATCGAAATAGGTCATTGCCGAGCCGTTGATAAACCGTAAGCGTATCTTTTCACCGGGACGGAACAGTCCGGTCCAGTTTTTCAGCGGGGCCTGCCCGTTCATGAGATAGGTGTAGGTGTAGCCACTGACATCCGCGAGGTCAGTCGGATTCATTTTCATTTCAGCCCACATTTTCCGATCGGCAATGGTGGCTGACAGCCCCCTGGTATTCACGTCGCGGAAAAAAGAGCCAACGGTTGGTTTATTGAAATTGTAGTAATCCGACTGTTTTTTTAATTTTTTCAGCAGGCTGTGAGGATTTTCATCGGTCCAGTCAGACAACATGACCACATGCTCACGATCGTAAGCAAACGGTTCTGGCTCCCTGGCATCGATGATAATGGCACCGTATACCCCCTCCTGTTCCTGCAGACCGGAATGGCTGTGGTACCAGTAAGTCCCGTTCTGCTTAACCTTAAAGGTGTAAACGTAGGTATCATCAGGCTCTATGCCCATAAAACTCAGCCCCGGAACACCATCCATATTGGCCGGAAGAATAATGCCGTGCCAGTGAATGGACGTCTGTTCATTAAGACGGTTTTTGACCTTCAGGGTAATGGTGTCACCTTCTTTCCAGCGAAGAACGGGCCCCGGCAGGCCTCCATTGATTGTTTTGGCCTGACGCTCACTGCCCGTGATATTGACGGCCGTTTCACCAATGGTCAGGTCAAACTGAGTACCCTGCAGGGATGCGGCAACTGGCAGGCTCAGACTGGAACGCGCATTGAAACTCCATACGCCAAGACTTCCGGCTACGCCAGAGAGGGTTAACCCCTTCAGGAAAGTTCGTCGAGACGTTTTCAACAGCATGCGCATCCCCTTATTTAAAGTATGGTTACTGACAGAATTCGAGAACCGATTTAAATTAAATTACTGGTTCATCCACTTACAATGAAATGAATCTAGCACACCTTAAGAAACAAATTCATTACAATCGTGTAATGTACATAGCTGTATTACATTTACGTCATCTTCCCCACAGGTTGATTATTTTTATATATGATCATAAGGACATCTTTTATGTACCTCAGAAGGTAATTACACATGAATATATTAATCACGACCACTGCGTTTACAGCTTTATTTTGTGGGGCAGCTTTTGCTCAGTCCAGTGATATTGCCCATGAAGCACATCGATTTGTTAATAATGCCTCAGCCGTCAGTCATGTGAATTACTCGACGCATGAAAACTTACCGGACAGGGTTAATAAAAACAACACGCCCTCATTCTCTGAAATGAATGAACATGAAAGGGCCATTGTTGCTCATTCATTTATGAACAACAGCGCGTCCTATGCGCATCAGAAAATGATTGAGGAACATAAAAAAATGCTGTCCGGCAGTGATGCAAATTCAAAGACCTCGTCTTCTTCTTTTAACGAACTGAATGCCGGAGAAAAAGCCGCTCTCGTGCATGAGCAGGTCAATAATGCCGGTGCGGAAGCACATCAGACGCAGGCAAGAAAGCTTCGCGGGCTGTATTCGACCAGGTAACTGCAGGCAGGTTAGTGCTTAGCGTCAGGTGCGCAGCAGGGCTTTACTGACGGGTTACGTAGCAGGACATGAGCCCCATATTGCTCTGCCGTAACCTGTTTCAGTCCCGTTAATCATCACCGTCGGGCTGGTCATACAGTTCCCAGAGCTTCAGGAGCAAACGGGAAACAAGCTATGTTACAAAAATGACGACCATCAACGGTGCTCCCGATTAACTGACAGATGACACGCCTCCTGAAAACCCCTAGCATACGCCGCAGTGTTCATGCTAACGGCGAATTCCAGTAAATGTATTCTACCGATGTCGTAAAAGAAAATGCCTACCTTTCAGCCACCCGCTCGGGGCTGGAATCGAACGAGATCGCTACTCTTCAGCGCTCCTTGCCTTCCCGGTTTAATCTGCGGCATTTGAAAAAAAATGAATCATTAAAACTCGTACTGCAAAAGAAAGCGGGAAAATCACGTGTCGTGGCCTATAAATTTACGTCCGGTTCATTTAATTACACGGCGTATCGTATATCAGATAAAAAGTTCTATAACCTTTCCGATACTTCCGGGAAAGGCAGTCTCGATTATCCGTTACCGGCCACAGCAAGACTCAGTTCGCCTTTCAATCCTGCAAGACTTAACCCGGTATCGGGAAAAGTGAGTCCCCATAATGGCATTGATTATTCCATGCCCATGAACACGAAAATAGTCAGCGTCATCGACGGAAAAATCACCCGGGCCGAATACAACAGCACCATGGGATATTTTGTTGAAGTAACAGGAAAAGCCGGTGTTAAAACTCGCTATCTCCACCTCAATAAAATACTCGTTACTAAAGGGGCCAGGGTTACCCGGGGAGGCGCTATTGCGTTATCCGGTAACAGCGGACGTTCATCCGGTCCTCATCTGCATTACGAGCTGGTCATCAATAACAATCCTGTTAACTCACTGGCGTTCCGGGCAGCGGCACCCGCTGATAACAAACTTGAACAGCATGCCTTTGCGCATGCCAGAGACTACGAACGATACCTGGACTGATAACGGGGCCGCGACGCGGCCCCGTCTGCCGGATTAATTTTTTTTATCGTTTTCACTTCCTTGATGTTGATGATCTCCATGCCCTCCGTGGCCGTGGAAAAGATGCATTAGCGGGCAGACCAGCAATAACAGATATGGCCAGTAACCTGCCACATGTGACCAGTGTTCGCGCAGGAGGGCAAATGCCGCGATCGCGGCGACAGCAATAAGCGCATAGGTGGTACTTTTCATACTGGACTCCTTCTGTTCGTAACAGCCCCTTCACTCAGTGTTATTTCCCGAGCCTGACACTTTTCAGACGCAACGCATTCACAATGACGCTGACGGAGGAAAGAGCCATGGCCGCCGCCGCAATAACTGGCGACAGCAGTATTCCATACACAGGATAAAGCAGACCTGCAGCCACAGGCACGCCAAGTGCGTTGTAGATAAATGCAAAAAACAGATTCTGTCGGATATTTTTCATGGTGATTTCTGACAGATGACGGGCCCTGTTCAGTATCATCAGGTCGCCTTTGAGAAGGGTGACTCCGGCACTTTCAATTGCCACATCTGTACCCGTTCCCATGGCTATACCCACGTCAGCCGCTGCCAGCGCCGGGGCATCATTCACACCGTCTCCGGCCATCGCAACCACATGGCCAGACGCTTTCAGTCGGGTTATCACTGCTTTTTTGCCATCCGGCAGAATCCCGGCTTCAACCTCATCTATTCCCAGTTTCCGTGCGACTGCTTCAGCGGTAAGCTGGTTATCCCCGGTGAGCATAACGATGCGGATCCCCGCCTGACGCAAAGCTTTAAGCGCATCCGGCGTGGTTGCTTTCACGGGATCCGAGATAGCTATCAGGCCTGCAAGGTGCCCGTCTGTGGCCACATAGATAACGGTAGCGCCTTCCATCCGCAACGTATCCGCAACGGCCTTTTGATTATCAATAACGATACTGTTTTCCTGCATAGCCAGTTCATTACCAATAACAACCCGTTGACCTTCGACATCGCCTGAGACACCTTTACCCGACGGCGCATTGAAATGAGTGACTGCGGGTATTGCGATCCCCTTTTCCTGTGCTGCTTTAACTACTGCCATACCCAGCGGATGCTGCGAGCCTTTTTCCACTGCGGCCGTTACACGCAAAAGAGATGTTTCCCCACCCGGATTGAGACTGATAATCCCTGTCACCGTCGGCGAACCTTCCGTGAGCGTGCCTGTTTTGTCGACAACCAGCGTGTCCACTTTTTCAAGACGCTCAAGGGCTTCGGCATTCTTGATTAACACCCCGGCCTGGGCTCCTTTGCCCACCCCCACCATTATCGACATCGGCGTGGCCAGCCCCAGCGCGCAGGGACAGGCAATAATCAGGACCGACACAGCCGCAATGAGACCGTGCGCCATCCTGGGCTCGGGCCCCCAGACAGACCAGATCATGAAAGCAACAACCGCGATAAGTATCACCAGAGGAACAAACCAGCCTGAAACGCTGTCAGCCATTCTCTGGATGGGGGCCCGCGAACGCTGTGCATCAGCGACCATCTGAACAATTCGTGAGAGCATCGTTTCATCACCGACTTTCTCTGCACGGATGATAAGACTACCTGTCTGATTAATGGTCCCCCCGATGACAGGGTCACCCTCCGTTTTGGTAACAGGCATAGATTCCCCGGTCACCATCGATTCATCAACGGTTGTTTTGCCTTCGACCACGATACCGTCGACCGGAATACTCTCTCCAGGTCTGATGCGGAGCTTATCGCCAGGCAGGACATCTTCCGCATTAATATCCGTTTCATGACCGTCTTGATCCAGCCGCCTGGCGGTTTTGGGGGCAAGGTTAAGAAGCGCAGTAATGGCACCTGAGGTTTGTTCCCTTGCCCGCAATTCAAGGACCTGTCCCAGCAGAACAAGCACCGTAATAACAGCTGCGGCTTCAAAATAAATGGCCACCAGGCCATCCATGTTTCTGAACGATGCAGGAAACCAGGAGGGGAAGACGGTTGCAATGACGCTGTAAACCCAGGCTACGCCGGTCCCCATTGCAACAAGGGTAAACATATTCAGGGAGCGGTTACGTAACGACATTCCGGCCCGGGCGAAGAATGGCCAGCCACACCACAAAACGACAGGAGAGGCCAGAAGTAACTGCAGCCATGTGTTGTACTGTGGCGGTACTGTATTCCTCAAAGCGGGAAACAGATGAGAACCCATTTCGAGTATCAGAACCGGAAACGCCAGCAACAACCCCAGCCAGAAGCGTCTTGTCATGTCGCGAAGTTCATCACTCGTCCCCGTGGATGCCGTAGCTACGAGCGGCTCCAGTGCCATTCCACAGACAGGACAGCTTCCGGGACCACTACGGCGTATCTCCGGATGCATCGGACATGTCCACACACCTTCAGAAATCTCTTTCTCCGCCTGGCGGTGAGACTGTTTTATCTTATCAGGGCTGACTTCATGGTGGTCGTGGTGATGGTGATGTTCACTGGCATCTTCGGTAAAATAATGATCGGGATGGGCTTTAAATTTGCTCTCACAGCTGGCGGAGCAGAAATAAAGCTGATGGTCCTGGTATCGAATGCTGCTGTGCGCCTTGTCAGGCAGGATGACCATCCCGCACACGGGATCTCTCACCTTATGCAATGCGTGACTCTCGTCCGGGGATGATGTCTGCTCAGAAGCAGTCTGGTTGTTATGTTCCACTGCATTGTCATTTTTCACAGTAACTCTCCTTATGCATATCTGAAGCATTTTCTGTCTTCAGGATATGTCATGGATGCGATTACCACGAATGCCGCCGGCATAAGAGTGCCTGCTGCCGGCGTCCCGTTATCAGCCGTTCCGCTGACTATTCGATTCGCTGGAAGACTTTTTTACTGCCCTCCGGTGAGAATGCGATAACATCGTAAGCCTCTTTTCGGGCCCCCATCTCCATTCCCGGACTTCCTGCTGGCATACCGGGGGTGGCGAGACCGTATATACCCGAACCAGACTGCATGGCCTTATGTATCGTTGCCGCAGGCACATGGCCTTCAATGATCAAATTACCTACAACCGCGGTATGACAACTTCGTAGTCCAGCAGGAACAGCATGCTTTTCTTTCAGGGCTGACAGCGCCTGATCATTCATGACGTGAGTTCGCACTTCGAACCCGTCTTTTTCCATCGCCTTGCCCCACAGGGAACAACAGCCACAGTTTTCAGATTTGTACATATCAATGACTTTTTCACTCGCCATTGCAGGCAGTGACAGGCCGAGAGCCAGGGCCATTAGAACCACTTTTTTCATACTCACCTCTGTATATTATCGATATAAACCCTGACGTCAGGGTGAATCAGTGCAGAAGGACGCCCACTGGGGGCGCCCTTTCAGGGTTATGACACGCTTTTTTTATGTCTGCGCAGCCAGATTAATTTGTAGGCGGCAGGAATAATGAACAGGGACAGCAGCGGAGCCGTGATCATCCCACCAATCATTGGCGCAGCAATACGGCTCATGACTTCTGAACCTGCGCCGGTTCCCCAGAGTATTGGCAGCAGACCCGCAATGATCACCGCCACGGTCATGGCTTTCGGCCGGACACGCAGTACGGCACCATGATAGAGGGCTTCATCAAGACCTTCCGGTGTGAACGTCTCTTTACGGGACAATTCCGGGTGCGCTTCAATGGCATGACGCAGATACATCAGCATGACCACGCCAAACTCTGCTGCCACCCCGGCCAGGGCGATAAACCCGGTTCCGGTCGCCACTGACATATGGAAGCCCTGCCAGTACAGGAACCATATTCCGCCAACCAGGGCGAACGGCAGGCTCATCAGGATCAGCAGGGCTTCGTCAACCCGGCGGAATGCCAGATACAACAGGATGAAAATGATCATCACCGTCATCGGCACCATCAGCTTCAGTTTCTTGTTGGCATGCTCAAGCAGTTCAAACTGTCCGGAGAATGCCACACTGGTTCCCGGTCTCAGTTTCACTTTCTCGCTGATGGCCGTCTTAATGTCGTTAACCACCGACACCATGTCCCTGCCGCGGGCATCAACATAAATCCAGCTGGCTGGCCGGGCATTTTCGGTTTTCAGCATGGTTGGTCCAGAAACGACGTTAATATCCGCGACATCGCCCAGCGTGATCTGCTGCTTCATCGGGGTCAGGATCGGCATCTGTTTCAGCGCCTGCGGACTGTTCCGGTAATCCTGCGGGTAGCGAATGTTAATAGGGTACCGGGCCACCCCTTCAACCGTCTCACCCACCATAGCACCTCCGATTGCTGAAGAGACGAACAGCTGGACATCACCTACCGTCATCCCGTAGCGGGAGGCTTTCTCCCGGTTGATATCGATATCGATGTAGCGCCCGCCCTCAAGTCGCTCAGCCAGGACAGACACCACGCCAGGCACGGTTTTGGCTACCGCCTCGATACTCTGCGCCGTCGCGTCGATATCGGACAGAACAGTCCCGGACACTTTGATACCTATCGGGCTTTTGATCCCGGTTGAGAGCATATCAATACGGTTACGGATAGGCGGCACCCAGAGGTTTGCCAGACCCGGTAAACGGACTGTCCTGTCGAGTTCATCAATAATCTTGTCAATTGTCATGCCGGGACGCCACTGATCCTCAGGTTTGAGCTGGATCGTGGTTTCCACCATTTCGAGCGGCGCGGAATCCGTTGCGGTCTCTGCTTTACCGGTCTTGCCAAATACAGAAGCCACTTCAGGAACGCTTTTGATTAACTTGTCTGTTGTCTGCAGGAGCGCTGCAGCTTCTGCCGGAGAGACGCCAGGCAAGGTCGACGGCATATACAGCAGATCGCCCTCGTTAATCTTCGGCAGAAATTCACCGCCCACCTGACTCAGTGGCCAGATAACCGTGAAAATGGACAAGGCCGCAACCAGCAGGGTTGTTTTTGGCCAGTGGAGGACCCGCAGCAGCAAAGGATGATACGCTTTGATCAGCACCCGGTTCAGGGGGTTACTTGTCTCGGCAGGAATTTTCCCCCGGATCCAGAATCCCATCAGAATAGGAATGACGATGATGGCCAGTGCGGCCGCTCCCGCCATGGAGTACGTTTTCGTGAATGCCAGCGGGCCAAACAGACGACCTTCCTGCCCTTCCAGGGTAAAGATAGGAATAAAGGACAGGGTGATGATCAGCAGGCTAATGAACAACGCGGGTCCCACTTCCACGGAGGCGTCGGTAATCACCTTCCAGCGGGTGGCGTTGTCAATCTGCTCACCCGGATGCTGATGATCCCACTCCTCAAGCCGTTTGTGCGCATTTTCAATCATCACAATGGCGGCATCCACCATCGCACCGACGGCAATCGCTATCCCTCCCAGCGACATGATATTGGCGTTCAGTCCCTGGAAGTGCATGACGATAAAGGCGATACACAGGCCAAGCGGCAGAGAGATAATCGCCACCAGGGCAGAACGTACGTGCCACAGGAACAGAGCACAGACGATGGCCACCACGATAAACTCTTCCAGAAGTTTGGAACTGAGGTTATCAATCGCCCGGTCGATTAACTGGCTGCGATCGTAGGTGGTCACGATTTCAACGCCTTCCGGCAGGCTGGCCTTCAGCGTCTCCAGTTTATCCCTCACTGCCGTGATAACGTCGCGCGCATTTTTACCCGACCGCAGGATCACCACGCCGCCAGCGACTTCTCCCTGGCCGTTCAGCTCGGCAATACCACGCCTCATTTCGGGCCCGGTCTGCACGCGGGCAACATCCCGCAGATAAACCGGCACGCCGTTCTCACCTGTTTTCAGGACGATGTTATTAAAATCATCAATGCTCTGAAGATAACCGCTGGCACGGACCATATACTCCGCTTCGGCCATTTCAACGGATGAGCCACCGGCCTCCTGGTTAGACGATTCAAGTGCCTGTTTCACTTCGGGCAGGCTGATACCGTACTGGGACAGTTTTACCGGATTGACCTGAATCTGGTACTGTTTCACCACGCCGCCAACCGAAGCGACCTCAGCCACGTTCGGGATGGTTTTCAGCTCAAATTTCAGGAACCAGTCCTGCAGAGAGCGCAGTTCTGAAAGGTCGTGTTTTCCGTTGCGATCGACAAGGGCATATTCAAATATCCAGCCCACTCCCGTGGCGTCCGGGCCGATTTCAGAGCTCACACCCGCAGGCAGTTTGCCCTGAACCTGATTCAGGTATTCCAGCACGCGCGAACGGGCCCAGTACAGATCGGTGCCGTCTTCAAAAATGACATACACATACGAATCACCGAACTGTGAAAAGCCACGCACGGTTTTTGCGCCAGGTACGGACAGCATGGTGGTGGTAAGCGGATAGGTGACCTGGTTTTCTACAATCTGCGGGGCCTGTCCGGGATAGCTGGTTTTAATAATGACCTGCACATCTGACAGGTCAGGCAGCGCATCGACCGGCGTGTTAATTATCGTCCATGTGCCCCAGATGCTGAGAAACAGTGCGCCCATCATGACCAGGAAACGGTTGGCGACAGAGCGCCGGATAATCCATTCAATCATCGTCGTCTCCTCAGTGCCCTGAATGCATATTTACAGGCTGCTCAGACATTGCTGGCATACTGTTTTCTGTTTTTTCAGGGTGGCGCATACGTTCCAGCGCGCCCGTAATATTGGCTTCGGAGTCAATGAGGAACAGGCCACTGACCACCACGGTATCGCCTTCATTCAGGCCGGAGCCAATGCCGGACTGTTGCTGTGATTCATGCAGAACGTGGATCTGTTTCGGCACAAACTTGCCTTCATCATCAACAGTAATCACGCGCTGTTCTTTGCCGGTATCGATAACGGCCTGGCTTGGTATCAGCAGCATCTCCTGGCTCTTGGTATTCAGTTTCAGATAGGCATTCATGCCCGGCTTGAGAAACTCATCCTTATTAGAAACCTGGAGACGGACCTGAAGCGTACGGGTTGTCTGATCCACGCTGGGAAGAATGTTCCATTTTTCGACATGGAATGTTTTATCCGGATAAGCCGGTACCGAAATTTCAAACTGCGACGTATCTTTCAGCAGATATGCGATAGATTCTGGCACTGCAGCGCTGATCCAGACCGGGTCCATCCCCTGAATCTGAGCCACTACTTTATCTTTCGAAATATTCATTCCGGTGCGCAGGTCAAACGCAGTAATGACACCATCAATAGGTGCTTTAATGGTAAAACGGGTCTGGATTGTGCGGGTTGAACGCAGCCTTTGAATATCCTCTTCCGGCATACCAGCTAGACGAAGTCGCTCCAGAACCCCTTTTATCTGGGTTGGCGTACCGCCTGTACCGGATAGCAGCAGGAACTCACTTTGTGCCTCAACCCATTCAGGAATGGTGATATCGATAAGCGGAGTGCCTTTCTTCACATGATCGCCAATCGTCAGGGGATACACTTTTTCGACGAATCCGTCAGAGCGCGCCTGTACAATGACAAACTGATACTCGTTGTAACTGACATTAGCCGGAATGGTCTGAGTATAATTCAGCATCCCGCGCGTGACTTTTTGTGTTTTTAATCCCAGGTTCTGAACCTGCGTTGGATCAATACGGATCCCGCCACTGCTTTTCTCGGCGCTTTCATCAGCATATTTTGGCACCAGGTCCATATCCATAAAAGGCGATTTTCCGGGTTTATCAAATTTGGTATCCGGTTTCATCGGGTCATACCAGAAAAGAACCTTTCGCTCCGGTGCCTTTTGTTCTGTTTGTACTGTTTTTTGTGATGAGTTGATATACTGCCAGGCAGTAACCGATATCAGGCCTCCTGCTATGAGGCTGCTGATAATTATTGCAGCATATTTTATCTTTAAAGAAGCCATACAATTTCTCGCTGAAAAATCAAAACACCTGGCATATGCGCCCGATCATTCATTCACAGTAATCCCTTAATGAATGTTCAGGCGCACTGGATGTATTCGCTCCGGACTGATAATCAGGATTGCGTAACGTTAATGCTTTTGAGTAAGGAGATATTGCCCTGCTGAATAAACGAGAAATCGACATGGTTGCCGGTTTTCAGGGCATTGATAGCGTCGTCTGCATTAACAAAAGTGAAGCGCATGGTCATTGCAGGCCAGCCCACAGCAGGGATTGCTTCGTGCGAAATGGTGATCTTTTTACTATTCATATCAATGTCTTTAACGACACCGGTGCCCTTGATAACCTGCTGTGCCGAAGCATCACTGGCAGCGTTCATATCACCATGCTGATGTACTTCAGCATGAAGACCGGCAGAAAACATGACAGAGATAGCACCAAATAAAACGGCTTTAAGTGAGTTACGCATTTTTAATTTCCTGATATGTTGAATATAATTTACTCTACCCAACCGCCACCCAGTGCGGTGAACAGATTAATTTCGTTAACCTGTCGGGAATAGGTAAGGTCGAGAATGGCTTGCTGCGTAGTGAACAGGGAGCGTTCTGCATCCAGCACTTCTATGTAGCTGACTGCACCACTTGAATATAATCCCCGGGCTCGCTGGAGGGTTATCTGGAGTGAATCAAGATAACGCTGCTGTGCCTCGAGTTGCTGGCTAAGACTATCGCGCAGCGCAAGCGTGTTGGAAACATCCTTAAAGGCCGACTGAATTTTTTGTTCGTAATTAACCACCGACTGTTGCTGGCGAATTTCAGCCAGTTTCAGATTGGCTTTGTTCCGGCCGGCATTAAAAATAGGAATTTCAATTTTAGGGATAAAATTCCACATTCCGCTTCCTGACGTAAAGAGGCTGGACAACTCCGTACTGCTTGCGGAAAGGCCACTGGTCAGGGTAATGGACGGGAAAAAGGCCGCTCGCGCTGCGCCAATACTGGCATCAGCCGCTTTAAGCTGATATTCCGCTTCCATGATATCCGGGCGCTGCAGCAAAATTTGTGACGACAGGTTTGGGGGCAGTTTTACTGGCGCGATTTCACCACCTTTCATCCCTTTTTCTGACGGAACTGCGCGGTACGTTCCCAGCACCAGTTGCAGGGCATTGTTTGCCTGAGCCAGATCGCCTTCTCGTTTGGCTATTTCGGCGCGGGTACTTTCGATTTGCCCCCTGGCCTGTTCAAGCGCCAGAACGTTCGTACTCCCGGTCACCAGTTGTTGCTCAACGAATGCATAAGACTGTTCATAATTTTTCAGCGTTTCCCGCGCAATACGGAGTTGTTCGTACGCCAGTTGCTGGCTGAAATAGCTCTGTGAAACGTTGGAGACCAGCAGGATGTGTACGGCACGACGGGCTTCTTCGCTGGCAAAGTAGTTCTGGCGATCAGCCTCACTCATGTTCTTAAGTTTGCCAAAAAAATCGAGCTCATAGTTGAGCTCCAGACCCGCGTCGTACTCCTGTGTGGTCGGCTTGTCACCTTTCAGACCACCGCTGTATGTGATCCCGGATGAGGCATTCAGTTGGGGATAACGATCTGCATCCGTGACGTTGAACTGGGCCCGGGCCTCTTCAACCTTCAGGGCAGCCATTCTCAAATCACGGTTATTAGTCAGAGCTTCACCGATCAACCGGGTAACCTGGGGATCGACAAAAAAGTTACGCCAGCCCGTATCCTGATAGCCATTTACCGCTGGCGTCAGGCTGTTATGGGACAGTGAAAACTGCTGGGGTACCGGTGCTGCGGGCCGCTGATATTCAGGCGCAAGCGACACGCAGCCTGCCAGGATGAATATCGTGCTAATGCTGAGTAATTTTAATTTGAACATAACGCTTCTCGTCCAGGCAGACCTGGTAAATGGTTCAAATGAAGTCCAGAGTATTGATAGGGGTACTTTACCTAACGCTCTCTGTTTGCCGAGTGACAGGATAATGACAATATTGTCATTTTTGCTGTAATCCGTTGATAACGATCGTGGGCGCAATAGAATGACATTAGCAGCCAGCCGGGGAGCAAGATGAAAATATTGATCGTCGAAGACGAAATTAAAACAGGTGAATATCTCAGCAAAGGGCTTACAGAGGCAGGGTTCGTAGTGGATCACGCTGATAATGGTCTTACCGGATATCATCTCGCCATGACAGCCGAGTATGATTTAGTCATTCTGGATATCATGCTACCTGATGTGAACGGCTGGGATATCATCCGCATGCTGCGCACTGCCGGAAAGGGTATGCCGGTCTTACTGCTGACAGCCCTCGGCACGATCGAACATAGGGTCAAAGGACTGGAACTGGGTGCGGACGATTATCTGGTTAAACCCTTTGCGTTTGCCGAACTGCTCGCCCGGGTGAGAACCCTTCTGAGGCGGGGAAACACGATGATCACGGAAAGCCAGTTTAGGGTGGCTGACCTCTCGATTGATCTCGTATCCAGAAAAGTCAGTCGCGCCGGAAACCGCATTGTGCTCACCAGTAAAGAGTTCAGCCTGCTGGAATTCTTCATTCGCCATCAGGGAGAGGTTCTTCCCCGCTCCCTGATTGCCTCTCAGGTCTGGGACATGAATTTTGACAGCGACACTAATGCGATCGATGTCGCAGTAAAGCGACTCCGCGCTAAAATAGACAACGATTACGGGACAAAGCTGATCCAGACAGTCCGGGGCGTGGGCTACATGCTGGAGGTCCCGGATGCATAGCAAACCTTCCAGACGCCCTTTCTCACTCGCTCTGCGGCTGACCTTTTTTATCAGCCTGTCCACGATACTGGCTTTTATCGCCTTCACCTGGTTTATGCTGCATTCTGTTGAAAATCATTTTGCCGAGCAGGATGTCAGCGATCTTCAACAAATCAGCACCACACTGAACCGTATACTGCAGTCCCCGGTGGATCCGGATGATAAAAAAATAAGCAAAATAAAGGAATCAATTGCCAGCTACCGCAACGTTGCCCTTTTGCTCCTCAATCCCAGGGGGGAAGTGCTCTTTAGCTCAGCTCAGGGGGCGGCACTACGCCCGGCAGTGAATTCAGCAGATTTTAGCGAGCACAGCCGCGCACGGGATGTCTTTCCCTGGACGGTGGAGGATCCTGCGGGACCGATGGATACCGGGTCCGAAATGAAGATGGAAACATACAGGATTATCGCCTCCTCTGGTCAGGCGATATTTCAGGGCAAACAGCAGAACTATGTCATGCTGACTGGCCTATCCATTAATTTCCATCTCCATTACCTCGATGCGCTGAAAAAGAACCTGATTGCGATTGCCGTCGTGATAAGCCTGTTGATTGTTCTGATCATTCGAATCGCTGTCCGTCAGGGGCACCTGCCCCTTCGTAATGTCAGCAATGCCATTAAAAACATCACCTCCGAGAATCTTGATGCGCGACTGGAACCGACACGCGTTCCCATTGAGCTGGAGCAACTGGTTATCTCGTTCAATCATATGATTGGAAAGATTGAGGATGTCTTTACCCGCCAGGCCAATTTCTCTGCCGATATCGCGCATGAGATCAGAACGCCCATCACCAATCTGGTGACGCAGACTGAAATCGCACTGAGTCAGGATCGAACACAGAGGGAACTTGAGGATGTCCTCTATTCCAGTCTTGAAGAGTATAACCGGATGACCAAAATGGTCAGCGATATGCTGTTCCTGGCACAGGCAGATAATAATCAGCTGATACCTGACAGGGTCATGTTTGACCTCAGAGCGGAAGTCATGAAAGTCTTCGAGTTTTTCGAAGCCTGGGCCGAAGAACGCAATATCACGCTCAAATTTAACGGGATGCCCTGCCTGGTTGAGGGAGATCCACAAATGTTCAGAAGGGCGATCAATAATCTGTTATCCAATGCCCTGCGTTATACCCCGGAGGGACAGGCAATCACCGTCTCAATAAGAGAGCAGGAGAGCTTTTTTGACCTTGTGATTGAAAATCCGGGGAAACCAATCCCTGAAGAGCATTTATCAAGGCTGTTTGACCGTTTTTATCGGGTAGATCCGTCCAGACAACGAAAAGGAGAAGGCAGCGGCATCGGCCTTGCGATTGTGAAGTCCATCGTGGAAGCACATCACGGAAGAGTGCAGGTGGAATCGGACGTACGTTCAACTCGTTTTATCCTATCCGTGCCCAGACTGGAGAAAATGATTCCGGAAACCCAGTACTGAGAATAAAGATTTAAATGACAAAGATGTCATTAGCCTGTCATGCAGCAAACAGAAGCCATTCGATATAATTAGTGCAACTTATCAGGAAGGCATTATTACTTCATCCATACACGGCATCAGCACAAGCCAGGAGTTGTATTAAAGCCTCATCCCGGCGGAATAAGGTCTGTAGAGTTGTCAGTTGTACTACTGAGGACACAGATCGAAATTCACGGACATCACTAATTCAGAAATGGAGAGTTACCATGAAAAATATCGTCTTAGCATCAGTGTTAGGTTTGAGCTTAATTTCTACGGCCTGGGCCACTGAAACTGTAAATATCCATGAGCGTGTCAATAATGCTCAGGCTCCGGCCCATCAGATGCAGTCTTCTTCAACTCCAGCCGCCATCCAGGGGGCAGCTCCACGGATGGCCGGTATGGATCAGCATGAACAGGCTATTATTGTTCATGAAACCATGAACAATGGTTCAGCAGATGCACATAAAAAAATGGCGGAAAGTCATCAGAAGATGATGGGAACTGGCACCGTTAACGCTTCCCGTCCGGCGACTTCGTTTGCGGCGATGAATGAACATGAAAGAGCAGCTGTTGCCCATGAATTTACGAATAACGGTCAGTCCGGCCCCCATCAGGCTATGGCTGATGCACACCGCCGCATGATCAATGCGGGCTGATGACAACTGAAGTTTCCGTGCGGTTACCCTTTCCTTGAGAGATTGTCCCTTATACGGATATGTTGTTATTTTTTGCCCCCTTCAGGGGGCTTTTTTGTCTGACTCAGCTAAACTTATCCGGTAACCATCTGAAAGGGTTTATTATATGAAAATCACAAATTCGCTTTTTGTTATACTGATGTTATCCCTGCCAGCGATTTCCGCAGAACATTCAGAAATGAAAATGTCAGATATATCCTCATCGGCATCGTCACAGGAATATATGTCCGGCATGAAAGGTATGCATGACAAAATGATGGCCGCTGTAAAAGATTCCGATCCCGACAAGGCTTTTGCGAAAGGCATGGTAGCACACCATGAAGGGGCAATAGCAATGGCTGAGACCGAGCTAAAATACGGAAAAGATCCGGAAATGAGAAAGCTCGCGCAGGACATCATTAAAGCTCAAAAAGGTGAAATTGAGCAGATGAATAAATGGCTTGGTAATCAAAAATAATGATTGCGGAAAAAATATATTGCGCGTACAGTCAGAGTGTTCCCGGGCACGGGAACCTGTTAATCGTTAATTAATCAAAACCCGATTCATTTCGGGTTTTTCCTTTTAAAACCCCCAACGCATGCACTGCACCGAGTGAAATTCACCTGAGCCAATTCTGCTTGCTTATTATTTCGATGGGAATTGCTGATTTTAATTAAGTCTATGTTTTAAAAGTGTTTCTCATGCCTGGGTTTGGCAGGGGTTCGTCCTGTTCTCTGGTCATGCGCAATGGCAATTCGCAGTCAGGGCTCAAGACTACTTTTACCTCTTTTTTAACAGAAAGTTTCTGGACCCGATACTTGCCGGAAACCTCATCTGCTGTTCATCCCGACCAATAAAACGAAGGTATCACTCTCGTTTGAATCTCACTTACTTTCCATTTTGTAATAAAGAATCAAGTTTTCCAGTGATATATCAATACCAACTTTTTTTAATAAACTTTTTCGCGCAGTGTATATTTCTTTCAGCATATCTTCATAACCCTGACCAAGGTGAATTTGTTTATGGCAATTGCAACACAGAGATATGATATTTTCTTCAACATCAAGAGATGTGTCAAAAGCATCTTGCCTGGACATAGGTACAATGTGATGAGGTTCTGTGTAATTTAAGGATGAATTTCGCCTTCTGAATGTTGGGTGGTCACTATCGACTTCACATCTGTAACCTGCTTTATTCAGCGCATTTTGGGATACGCCTTTACTCCTGGGATACGAGAGGCCATTTTTTACTTCTATTGCATTTTTCTTTGGTTTGGCTTCCCCTGTATATTCAAACGTCTGAACGTTGTCAAAGATATTACTTTTCTCTATGGCATTGATCAACTCATCGTCAGAGTAATACTCACTGCTGGCCATTTCTGTTGTACCAAAAAAATCCAGTTCGTTAATTGCCTGAACAAGTTCCTCACGAATTGTCCATAAGTTTCTTTTGGGTTTTCCGCCGATTTCTTTACTCTTCATTACGGTAATGAATTTTGTACCGGATGCGATATTTCCGACACCTTTAACCTCGAATCTACCAAGTTCTTTTTGAACTCTGCCACCCAGTCCGTTTATGACTCCATTAGCACTCATGCTGTGCAGGTCGTACTTCTTACCAATATCGAAGCATGTGCAGGAATGATTTGGCTCAATAAACCATTTTTTTAACGCTGCAATACTTTTTGTGTCAAAAACTTTATCATTTGTTAATAAAGTTTTCCATTCTTCCACACTGATATCAATGTCACAGACATACTCTCCATCAATCACTTCGCATATTTTTTTAATCACATTCATTCCCCTGTTATACAGATAGTCATAATGAAAATATAAAGCTTGCTAACCGGTATGGTTGCGTAAGGACCGTAGTCTCTCAGAGACCGTGCTTTCTTTTTTTTCAGGCCTGGACACTAAAGGGTCTGTTGCACCCCGAAAAAATTTGTTGCGGGGATTGCTCATTGAGATGAGCCTCTGCTCGATCATACCAGATCAGCAGGCTGCCCCCAATGCTATGGCTTCTTAGTTTGGCCATTATCCGGCCTTCCTCACGACCAATAAAATAGAGACATTACCCGTGACGCTGCCACCGTCTCAGCCCGGAACGATCAGTGAGCGCTTCTGATGACCTTCGGTTTTTTTAACGAAGCGGGTGGGATACGGTTTGTTGCTGAAATCTTAATAATAACCAACAACTGATGCTAATTTCGCACTTTTAACATATATGAATATAAATGTTATGAATAATTGCATTTACAGGAAATATCATGCGTTTTGTCATCCGGGATCCGAAAACCTTCAGTCCCGGATCATGGCTGTTTTCTGCGCAGATTTTTGAAACAGAATCAAAAAATGTGGTATAATATAAGGAGTTAGATGATGGTTGCCTTCCGCATTTCAGCCTGACTTCACGGGTCAGTCCAGAGAACCCCTTCCTCATCATTTCCGGAAGTCCTGCTATTATGGATTTTCCGGAAGTGCGGGAAAGGTGCGTCCGGTAATTGCTAGCAGTGACTTTTATCTGGCTAATCACTTCAGGCGGGCAACGGAATGTCACGCGGGTGATGATAAATAAATATAACTAATAGAAGCTTAATAATAAGGACATTGATTATGGCAAGAGCAACAATATGGAAGTGTCACGCATGTACGGTCTGTAATGTTTCCCAGAACACTTTTGGTTCGTTACTTTGTATGTATGCGTATCTGACCAGTAAGCCAGGGGCAGATTGTGAGATGTGGCTCAAGGAGCATTCACCGCATCATTGTGAGTTGATCTCGACGAATGGAAAAGTCATCGCCATCTGGCGTTCTTCGCAGAACGTCTGGCGTGAACGTACTGACAAAGATGAAGTCGAGGACATGTTTGTGTCCGGATATGAGACCGGAGAGGAACATATCATGAATAGAGGGGATGTACTCCAGCTTGCAATGACATATCCATAGTTTCCAGACTGTATTCGTTACCGAAGCAACACAGTCACGGGGGGCGGGATTTCTGAATACAGGGATAGGCATGGCTGGCGAATTATCATTTAAAGAAGACAAAAATGCGAGGCTGCTGACGCTGCCGGAATTATGTTCCGGCTGCCAGCTCGCTTCGATCAGATCACTGATTGGTGTATTTAGCGTTCATAATCTTTGTCATTTGCTAAGGTTCGGATAAATCTCGTCTATCTTGACATATAAATTTCCAGTCTCGGCGGCACGTCGAATTTTCTCTTCCATCAACACCCTGAAACTGATGTTATTTTTCAGCATCAGTACAAGATCATAGCCGCTAATGCAGATAACCCGCTTCCCCTTCCCCCATGCATCCAGACCGTCCCGTGTAAAACCTGCCCAGCTTATGAATACGCCGCGCGCCCAGGCTGCCCTCTGCTCTAGCTTTCCCTGAAAGACATGAAGATCGGCATTACCGGTTTTCGCACTGTGCCATTTTGCCTCAACCAGATAGGTCTCGTTATTCAGTAGGAAACTACCATCTATCTGTTCGCCTTTAAGCCTGAATGCGCCTTTAGGAGATAGCCAGAAGGCGGCGAATAGCTCGTTAAGCCACACTTCAAAACTATACCCTCGTTGCTGGGGGAGTTGTTTATGCATGGACTCGAGGCTGCGGATGAAATAATCGTTATCTATACCAGCAGGGACGATGAATGCGGGTGTAATACCATATGCAGTCTGACTGTCCGCCCCCTGAATTTTTGCGATAAATCCACGATATGCAGCTTCATCCTGAGCGGTGATGGTACCGCCCGAAATGGTTTTCCTGTATTCCCATAATCTGGTGATAACATTAAGTACTGTGTTACGGTCCGTTTTCTTAATAAAACAGCGAAGCCTTTTAGCTTTAGATGTGCCATCTTCAAGGTATGCTTCATCTTCTATATTGATGCACAGTTCCTCCTCGAAGAACTCGCGCATAGTTCTGTCACTGAAATCCAGAATGTAGCCTGGGGTGCTTTCAAAAAGCTGATTAAAGATTTTTATATCATGTGAAGTCATTTTCATATTCTAGTAACCTCAGATCCCGGTAGAGGCTGTACTCTGCCTTGCTTGGTTATCTTTGCACACACGAATAACAGTCATTCTTGAAACCCCGGCAAGCCGCGCTGTTTCATTAATGGATTTACCGTTTTGTAAGCGTAATGTCCTGATTAATTCATGTTTAGCCACATCTGGCTGGCGTCCGGCATATTTCCCTTCCAGCCTGGCTTTATCCACACCTTCCCTCTGTCTCCGTCGGCGATCTTCATAATCCTTACGTGCAATAGCTGCCAGCATATCGAGCATCATTCCGTTGACAGCTCTGAGCATACTACGGGTGAAGTCATCAGAAGCAGCCTGAGTGAGTGCTATATGGCTGGTTGGCAAATCCAGACTGATCACCGACAGCTCTTTTTCATGTATCCGTCGCTTGAGTGACTCCCAGTCATTATCAGTCAGACGAGATAGTCGGTCGACCTGCTCAATGAGTATCACATCACCAGATTCCATATCTGAAAGCATACGGTTCAGCTCCGGTCGTTCAAGAGAAGCGCCGGAAGCATTTTCCACATACCAACCAGCAATTCGGTGGCCATGATGAGAAGCAAACTCTTTTAGCCTGTTTTTTGCCCGGAGAGCATCCTGTTCGACAGTTGATGCACGTAGGTAAGCATAAATGTACATTTTTTGTGCTCTCAGTAACTTTTATGTAGTAACACTTAATGGGGTTACTTTTGACTGGTCACATAATATGCGCTTCACTCAATTATTGCCAGTATCATTTAGGGATACCCATTTTATACCACCTATCGCAAGTGAATACCTTCAACAAGTAAGCGATGTTTCGAGTATTTCGTTTCGAATATTGCGTTTTTCGTTTGTTTCGTATAGCCTCTATTCAAGATCAAATACTGTTTACTTAAACAACCGTAGAAAACCTAGAAACCGTGAAACCGTGAAACCGTAGAAACCGTGAAACCGTAGAAACCGTAGAAACCGTGAAACCGTAGAAACCGTGAAACCGTAGAAACCGTGAAACCGTGAAACCGTGAAACCGTAGAAACCACAGAAACCACAGAAACCGTAGAAACCGTAGAAACCGTAGAAACCGTAGAAACCGTAGAAACCGTAGAAACCGTAGAAACCACAGAAACCACAGAAACCACAGAAACCACAGAAACCACAGAAACCACAGAAACCGTAGAAACCGTAGAAACCACAGAAACCGTAGAAACACTCAATTGGAATAATGAACATGACCATTTCAACTCTAGATAAAGTAAGCCTTCCGGCTAAACAGGAGATTGATATCGCAATACGTAGCCAGAAAGCACTTGCAGAACATTTAGTTACTAAATTTGAGACACAGAAAATATCCATTAAGGATGCGCAGGATGTAGCCCATCAGATCGAATTACCCACTTCGGCACTTCGTCTGCTGTTAAGCATTCTTGGAGAACTCGCATCTGGTAACGCTGTACAGGTAGTTCCTGTGCAAGCTGAATTAACAACGCAGGAGGCAGCCAACTTACTGAACGTTTCACGTCCTCATCTGGTGAAACTGCTTGAGGATGGATTACTGCCTTATCATAAAACCGGTCGGCACCGTAGAGTCTTCTTTGCTGATGTGATCAGATACAAGGATCAGCGACTTCAAGAAAGTCTCGCAGCAATGAAAGAATTGTCCGACCTCAGCCAGGAGCTTGAGGAACAAAATGATACACACTCCCTACCCGGTAGTTTTTGACGCATGTGTCCTGTATCCGTCGCCACTACGCAACCTGTTGATGCATATTGGTTTAACTGATTTATGCCAACCTAAGTGGACGGCGGATATTCAGGACGAGTGGACGCGTAACTTATTAGCAAACAATCCTGGTTATGACGCGGCTAAGTTAGAGCGCACAGTGCAACTGATGAACAAGGCATTACCAGATGCAAATGTGACTAATTATCAATCTATTATTGGCGGATTGACATTACCTGACCCTGATGACAGGCACGTTCTCGCTGCTGCCATAAAATCTCATTCAGAGATAATTGTCACCGCTAATCTCAAAGATTTTCCGCCTGGTGAGTTGAATCAGTATGGCATTGAAGCCATGCATCCAGACGATTTTATCGTGGATTTGCTGGATCTGAATGCTGCACATGTTTTAAAAGCGGTTAACCGGGCCAGGACTAGCATGTCAAGACCGGCAATGGGCGTCGACGAATATCTGGATTGTTTATTCAGGCAACAGCTTCCCTTAACCGTAACAGAATTAGAAAAATCAAAAATACTCATTTGAATGACAGAGTTTTAGTCCATTAGCCAGGCGACATAGCAGCTTGGCAAGCATTCCGGCGCAGCTGCGCCGGTAATGGCAGGTATTAATAAACGCTACAAATCTATGGAGTCATCACACCTCATATTCATAGATATAATCCAATGCAAGACTGCTGCAGCCTCAGCTGACGTATTCCTACTTAGTCTGCATCAATGTGACAGGTTGTCGCACTTGTCCAGCCCACTATTCCAAAAAAAGTTCTAAGAAATCTTACTTTAAAGATTTCTTGTGTATTACATTTGTAATGCTATAGTCGTACCTTAATATTACATATGTGGTCTGTTTGTATTTCACTTTCACGAGGAAACTGGCATGGCAAGTAGAACACCGGATAAAAGACAAGCGATGGTATTAGCCGTCATGAATAACAAGGGTGGTGCGGGTAAGACTTCGACCGCGACAAACCTTGCCGTCGCAATGGCTCAGTCAGGCCGCAGGGGGCTGCTCATTGATTCCGATCAGCAGGCCAATGCCACTGAGGTTCTGGCACACGGGCGTAAATTTTATGCCCAGTATGGGCATACGATATGTGATCTTTACGCCAACGCCCGTTTTGATATTCGTGAAGCCATTATTCCTGCCAGAGCCGGCGATACCGATATTCCGAATCTGGACTTTCTGCCTGCAGATCCTACCTTTGAGAAAACCCTTGAACAGACCCTGACCCGCAGTCATCGCGAAAAAATACTCTACCGTCACTTACAGACCGTTATCGGTGATTATGATTTTATCATTATCGATTGTTCACCCGGTCTGAACCTTGCCACCGGAAATGCAATCTACGTGGCCGATCATGTTCTTGTGCCGATCGATGGCGGGAGTTTTGCCCTCAGCGCGCTGGAGGTGATGCTCGATTTCATGGATGAAATCAATGAAGGTGAATATAAGCGCTTCAGCGTCTTCCGTAATGAATATAACCGTTCCAACAAGGTAATTAACAAATTTATCGAAGATCAGCTGGAGCAACATCCTCGCCTAAAAGGTCGGGTACTGGAATCCTCCATAAGGGCCGATCAGACCATCGTCCAGTCCCAGGTTGCCTGTATTCCTCTGTATTATTATGCAAAGGGATCGCTTGCTCTGAACGATTACCGCAAGCTTGCACGCGAGCTGGAAGAAAAAACGCAAAAAGAGGTGGCATAAATGGCGAAAAAACCGCTGGCCAGACCAAGTATAGAGAAACCGGCAGCAGCAGAAAACGGTGAGCGCCAGAAACTGACGAACCTGAGTGTGACCAAAAAACGCACCACGTCAGAAACACCCAAAACGGTTCGTATGACGGCCGCTGAGAAAATGCTGGCGCAGGAGCTGGTTGAGCAGATCCAGTCGCTGACCAATAAAAACATCACTGTATCCACACTTTTACGCGCAGGTCTGTACCTGGCTCAAAGCGCAGGGCCTGAAAAGGTTCTTAAAACCATAAAAGAGAACATCTGAGTAACGATGCGGGTTTTAATGCTTAAATGTATTACATATGAATTTCATTTGTAATTCAAAAAAACAGCACCGTTGATTTTTTGCTCAAATGCCTATAATATAGATAAGGAGTGCTCGTAACACTCCTTATGTTTTCTTATTCACCTAAGTATTTAAAGAACTTGCGTAGCTGAGGTGTCAGCAGATATCCGGCTACGCAGTACCCTATCGTAAGTAGCCCCTCAGCCAGAAAAGCATTCATGTAGAAAATGAGCAGCGGGAGCAATAGTGGTGTCAGCACTGACTTCACTATCCACATGATTAACGCGACAATGATACCTAAAAGCAACTTTGCTCCCCATTTATTATCGGGTGGAGGAATAGTTGCGGCATCACTCTGATCTGATTTATCAGGGAGGTGGTTTGTGGCGGAGACTTGGTTCGTTACCGGACCAATATAAAAGTTGTTGATAATCGTTTGTGCATTTTGCGGCATAGGATTCCCCTCTGTTAGCCAATCGGATATTACGTCTGTGTACTGCATTAAAAGTTTTCATAGAAAACCCTGTATTGATTAATAGGTAATAGTGGCGATTAACGCCGGTTCTTACATTTCTATTCAATGGTTAACCATATTTGCTCCTTACTCACATTTAGTGGGATCAGTACTTCAGGGTGTACGAGTCCTTCCGATTTTCACCGGTATATAAACTCGCGTGTATTTTATCTGGGGTAAAAAAAACTCCAGACGAACGCCGGAGCCTGTGCGACTATTTCAGTCAACAGTAAAAGGACACCTGACGTTATTATTTTTATTCTGGGTTGCCCTGGTCTGTCGACCTCAGACTGTTTATTTATTAGTCCTTCAGAATAAAACTATATTACCATCCCTACTTGTGTTTTTCAAGAAGTCAATCACTTTTTTGAGTTCGTTTGCCTATTTTTTAGGCAAGAAAAGATATAAACCAGTAGACATCCTATAGTGAATGAAGTATGGACTATTGCAGATCATCAGAAATGCAGGTATGCACTTCTTGTTTTTCTGGCTAATTGAATTACTGAATAACTTCATGCTCATCGAAAGTGAATGAAGAGAACCCATCCTAAATACAAAGGAACCTCTGCACCCTGTCCAAATATCAGTAAACCCATACTCTTCTAAACCAATCTGTACTTCTGAGTAATTTGACAACCTTCAAAGCTGTTATTCTTTCTTTCCGAACCTGTCATGCAGTCTTTTGGTCAACACTTCTATGGATTCTTTACGTTCCGAGAAAATATCATTCACGACATATTCCATTATCTCAAATGCATCCTCGATATCGCTGATTTTAACTTCGTCATAGGTATGGCTGCCGGCGTTTCCGAGAAACTTGATGGCCATTAACTGTCTGGCATAGCCAGAATAGTTTCCGGGCAGATGCTTTTCGATTCGTTGATGCAGAAATATCCGGTTGCCTTTGTCATTCAGCTCGGGAACACCGATGGCTGTCAGCAGCCGTTCGACAGTGATCCGGATCAGGTTGGCCGCAGAACCGGGCTGAGCCAGGTAAACAGAAAAGGATGCAACAAGTGGCTCAGAAATTTCAGCGGGACATTTTTCATATATTTTAAAAGGGTTAAGGGGAGGAACGAAGTTAACTGGCGTATATACACGATAATATTGTAGACCGGTATCATCCCAGTCCTCTTCATTGCCACTCGTCCCTGAGCAGACCACCACTTCCCTGCACTGGGGTCTGTAGCATTCTGCCATACAGCAAAAAACCCCCGATAACATATCAGGTTGCGACCATTCCTCTTCCCATATTTTGCGGGATTCATAGGTATCCGCATCATGCAGTGTTTCTTGTTTTATCTGTAGCGTCAGCTGTCCGCAGGCCGGGCACGGCCATTCGACATGCAGGTTGGTGTAAAACGCTTTCGAAAGTTTGTGTATTGCCATTTTTTTCCTCATTTTTCATCGTAACAGGTTCATACCAGCTGCCGCCGCAGGCAGGTCAGTGGGGTACGCACTCACCATACGACGCGACCCCGTTATGACAAAATGAAAAATGATGGACTTGTCGTACACTGTGAAAATTACCGCCCTTCTTTACTCACCGTCCTGGTGGTTTCCGTTTTCTGTTATTTCCGGCAACTGGTACGTGCTCGCGTTTTTTCGCGTCGGGCCACGACATCTTGTGCCTTCTCCTCCCCGTTTACACTTCATCCAGGCAAAAAGGATCCCCGGCGGATCCTTTTCCGATCCACCTGCCAAAAAACTTCTTTCCGTTTTATGGTATATTTCCGGAAACCGGAAATTCAGCGCGTACCGCTCAGCGGGTTTTTTCAGTGGCAGCCTGACGCCGGAGTGGCGAAAATAACGCCATACCGTAACCAGATTGCGCTACGTGAAAAATAGACTGGCGGTAGGGGGATTTCCCGCCAGAATTCACGCAGCGTCATCTTCCTTTCAGTGAGGGTTAATGAATCAGCTGACTGTGCATCCTGCTCACCCCGCACATACGGGTGATCCCTTCCCTGCCCCGTTCGATTACGGCCGGGCACTGGCGCTGCGCGAAATGGCGCGGCACTACACGGACCTGCCCCGCTACCTGCTGGCACCGGAAATTGCGGCCCTGCTTCACTACCTTCCCGACTGGAGCCAGCACGCCCTGATTAACACCCTCTGGAATACCGGCGGGCGCATCAACGAAGTGCTCGCGCTGCGCCGGCGCGATTTCCATCTCAGTGATGACATTCCGCATGTGGTGATCCGCACAGCCAAACAGCGGCGTGCCGGTGGCGGCCGCCCGAAAAAAGGCAAAAGTGCCAACCGGGTGGTGCCGCTCTCCGATCCGGTTTACGTGGACGAGATGCGCCGGCTGTTCGCCAGTACGAAGGAGCGTTTTGAGGACGACAGCGTCACCGGGGAACGCCGCTCACTGCCGGTGTGGGGAGTCTCCGATCGTACCGTCCGCAACTGGCTGAACCGCGCGGTCGATGCTGCCGGACGCGACGGGGTGTTCTTCAGCACCGAGATTTCGCCGCACAGTTTCCGGCACAGTTTTGCCATGCACCTGCTGTATGGCCATGTGCACCCGAAGATCCTGCAGGGACTGATGGGGCATGAAAAATTTGAATCGACGGAAATTTATCTGCGGATTTTTGCGCTGGATGTGGCTGCCGGTCAGCAGGTCCGGTTTACACTGGATGCAGCCGCTGCCGTCGCGTTGCTGCGTAACCGCCCTTCTTCCCTGTAGTGATGGTTTAAGGAATTTTTATGTCAACCTGGACCGGTATTGATGTCGGGGAGTTTTCTCTCCATGAAGTTCAGAACAGCTATGATCCCTGGTTTTTCCTGCCCAAAGACCGGGTCAGGGAGATCAATCAGGACGGCAGCGGGAAGGTGATTCCTGACGGGTCATTTATTGGTTACCGGGCAACGGTCGGCCAGATCCGCCGGCGCATGGCCCTGCAGGGCTATGATATGGCCACACTGGAAACTCACTTTACTGAACAGCTTGATATTGCCGTTGCCAGTCTGCAGTCTCAGCTGGATGAGGCTCTACCATTGCGCGAGAGTGAGTTGTATTACATGCACATAACTCCAAGCCTGGAAAAAATGCGCGATGCCATTACTGGTACCACACTTAGTGACTGGCGGGATCTTTTTCGTACTGCTGAGGCATGGCCTCTTGGCGGATATGGGGTCTTTACCTGGCGCGAAACAGAAACGCCTCTTCTCTCGGCGATGGTAAGTTCCCCCTTCGTCGATTTACCGTACCGGGCAGATGGAGGTTATAACTTTCCGTGCAGTGACGAATACTTTTATGACCTGGCTGTCCTGAGTCTGTTCAGTGACGACACCCTTTGTGTCCTGGACATCACAGAGCTGGTTCTGAATGAATATGTCGAAGATTTTCACGACCTGGAAGAAATCAGTGCCAGTGCAACTCGCCCCTGCCGCAGTGTTATGGCCTCGCTCGATGATTTTAAATCGCTCTCAGACAGCGCCCCCCAGAATCTGGTTATGCAGCGGATGTGTTACTCGAGCATCATTACCGCCCTGGAGGCTTACCTGTCTGACATTATGAAACGTGCCGTCAAGGAGGATTCCGTAAGACGCAGGTTCGTGGAAAGGTACAAACCTTTTCAGAAAGATACCAAGCTGGATCTCTCCAGTCTTTTTATTACGCTCGATAAGATAGACAGACTGATTGCCGATGCTCTGGATTCGATTCTTTATCATGACCTTGAAAAGGTCAGGGGAATTTTTAAAGATGTTTTGCTGGTTTCCTTTCCGGAAAAAGATCGCTCGTTTCTGAACCGTGCGGTTCAGCAGCGCCACGATATTGTTCACCGCAACGGTAAAACTACCACTGGTAAAGATGTCTCCGTTGCACATCAGGACGTCGGCCAGCTAGATAAGGTTGTCCGTGATTTCATCGCTTCAGTTGATGGCCAGATTCTTGATGGTTTGAGGCTGCCAGATACAGAGAATACACATGGATGACAAAAGGATTTCTTTTGTCATCCTTTAAGAATACAGATAGATTACTTTTGTATTCGATAATTAGCCTGAGCACCGCTTTATATCTGTCCATTTCAGCTTGATTCCATTTATAAAGAACGGATTGGAATATGAATGATAATAATGAGGAAGAGTACCAGGCACCGGAACTGTCTCCTGAAGTCGAGGCACTGATAGACAATGGCATGGCCTTTCTGGAAAAGGCCATGAATGAGGTAAAGACCGCGCCTAAGTTTTCAGTCGTCAGTTTCTGGACGGCGGTGGAAATCATGCTTAAAGTGCCGCTGGCACAGGAGCACTGGACACTCGTCTGCAGCGGCAAAAGTATCAAGCGCCAAGCCTATCTGACCGGCGATTTTCAGTCGATCACCTTTCAGGAGTCCTGTGATAAACTCCGTGATGTTCTGGAGAAACCCGTTCCTCAAACAACCCTTTTTGCATTTGATATAGTACGTAAACACCGCAACCGCGTAGTACATTTTTTCCATGATGCTTATACAACCGAAGACATGGACCGGCTTCTCACAGAGCAGGCCAACGCCTGGTTTGCACTGAACCGGCTAATGCGGGATGACTGGAAAGACCTCTTCGAGGGAGCTCTCGGAAATCTTCTGGCCCGGAATGAAACCCGTCTTCTGATACAGAATAAATTCTATGCCGCCAAGAAATACGAGCAAATTAAAGACAACATCCGTGCAGCCAGGCAAAACGGTCACCGTATCACCAAATGTTCTGTCTGCGAACAACGGGCTGTTGTCTGGGAGACGGTAGCGAGCTTTGATGGCCGTGAACTTAAATCTGGAAAGTGCAGAGTCTGTACGACTTCTTTAGAGCGGACACTGACTTTCGCCTGCCCGAACTGCGATAAACCCCAGACCATAGATTCCGATAGTGATGTAACCTTCCTGTGCTCAGCGTGCGGGCACACAGATAATCTCTACCATCTGCTCGATACTTCTTCTGTCGATTCTGATTCATTTGCTACTTTATCTGTCCCCGCAGGCTGCTGCGAATGCGACGGTTATAATTCCGTCTGCGAGTTTGGTGACGGCTTCCTGTGCATATACTGCCTGACATATTTCGATAATCTGCAGTGCTGCGAACACTGCAGCTATTACAGCAGTGAGGTTCCTGCCTTTAGCTCGATGGTGGGATGCAGATTTTGTGATGGACACCGAGAAACATGGGGCAATGATTAATCATTTTTATGAAATTTAAGAAGATATCGAGGATATTTAGAATACAAAAGAATTACATATGTCTTCTTTTTGTATTACATAAGTAATCTTTTCAATATGCCAACTCAAACCGGTATTGTCACTGTGCGCTTGATAAAATGTATTTATTATGTATTACGATAGTAATACACAGATAGTACATATGTAACTCAGAAGGAAAGATGGTATTTCTCTTCTGTCCGTATCGATAAAGCGTAAGAAGACATACAAAAAAACTACTTATGTAATACATTTATAATCAACCATAATGCCTTATGGAGCCAGTTATGGAGATGATTCGCAAAAATGCCCCGAGGGGGCTTCATGTACGTGATCTTACGTCCGAGGAACGCAGGGCTGTTATAAATGTGTTCGGCGGCGGCAAGCAGAGTACCGCGAAGGAAAAGAAATTAGCGGCTGATATTCTGCTGGAAATGGACAGACGCGAACTGCTGATTGCCTGTGACTGCATTAGCGGTGATTCACGGCCGTACAACAGTGAGGTTGAAAAGTCCTTCATACGGCACCTCAAAACATCTGCGCGGCATGATAAAGGGTGCCCTCTTTATCATGTAAAAAAACCCGGTAAAAACCCTGGCGGCGATGACGACAGGAATGGTCACATTGCGGCCCTGGTTCCAGCAGGGCCGGACGATCTGTTCACGCGTAAAACGTCCCCCGGTCAGGTGGGTGGAGGGAGTACTGAAGAGGGGAGGCGTCACCGGAAAAAACTGAAACCCGTTCCAGCCCTTGGACGGGTAATGATGACCATTCTTGAAAGTGCGGGCATCAATAAAACCAGGATAATGCCAGTAACTCCTCCTCCCGGCCTCACAGCATCTCTGCAGGCTATCACACAATTTATCGATTCATGGTTGCTCATCAATGGCCTGCCTGCCTCTCAATTTATAACCACGAAACCCTGGCAGACTGACCGCGAGCGCAAACACATATTGAACACAATCAAAAACAGTGGCCAGACATGGGGAAAAAATCGTGAACTCTGTACAGCCATGATCGGGCTGGCTGGAAAAGTCTCGCAGACTGACGTGACGTTCATGGTAAAAGGAACGCCTTACACATTTTCCCCTCTCGGTCGCATAAAAATCTTCGGGGAAGGACTGCTCAGCGCCGGTACGCGTGAACCTTACTGGGTGATACTGCGGTTTCGACAGGATGAATACGGGGAGGTTTACTGCGCAGAGGGTTATGCACATCCCGCTTTCGATTTGAACCTCCCGATCCCGGTCGACAGCGAAAAAGAACGGGCAACATTGAGGACGATACGGAAAGCAGCAAAATATGTATCGGAGCAGAGCGACCATCCCCCCAGTATCAGCCTGATTAAACCCCTTTTCACCGAAACAACAGAGATTGAGGGGAGCAAAGAGGAAGTACATCCTGATTTTCTGCTGACTCTCAGGGCTGATGAATCTGATAAAGAAATACCGTTAATAATCGAGACGATGGGCTACGACTCTGAAGAGTATGTAGCACGAAAAAGTGGCACACACCGGGCGATGAAAACTCTGGGGACACTCCTGACCGATCCGCACGGATTTCCTGCAAAATCAGATGTGACCTTCTACCGCCATCTTCTCAGCTGGTTTTTTAATCCAGAAAAAAACAGACAGTCGGCGGGAGGCCAAAAATGAATGAAGACGCAGATATTGAAGATCTTCCATCAACTGTACCGGCGAATATGCTGATTGAGCTCATGGGAGCACCGGATAATGAAGAAGAACTGGCAACAAAAATAGGCGAGGCTGTTGCATACATAACCAGGCACTGCGGGCGGTACATGGATCTGTCCCTGCTGGAGAGAATCACGGTTGGCTGGAACTACGATGAGGCGCTTCAGGCTGTGGATTTGGGTTATGAATCCTCCACGGCCAAAACCTATACAGATACCGAAAACCTGAGAGGTATTGCTAAAACCATCCGGGTCAGAAGAGGGGAGGCTATCAAAGCACATACCATCTTTAACGCGAATCAACTGTCTTGTCTTAAAGATCAAAAAGAACCGGATTACTTCTCCGCTGTTAACTTAGTTGCACATGAACTGGGGCATGCATGCCTTATTACATGGTTTGAGACACATTCCCCAGGGCGTTATTCAGAACCTTTCAGAGGCGACTGGCTGAGAGGACTATTAATGGATTCGGCTCATACCTGCTGGGAGGAATATGCTGCCTGCAGGCTGGCATCCGTATTCCCTCACCCGATTGTTAAAGAAGAATATCTGAAGAGAGCGGTAATGCACTCTTCAGAAGCCTTTGCAAAGGCGCACGAATTTATAAAGGCCTACCGCATTCATGGTGATTTGCACAGGACCATCTTTGAGGTGTGCAGGGTGATTTTTGAAGCCATAAGATTACTTTCGTATTACCTGGGCTATATGGAAGGTCCGAACTCCGGGAGCACCAGTCTGGCTGAGAGCGAAAAGTTTGGTGATTTAACCCCCTTTGTGAAAGGCCTGCAGCGTGAAATGCAAAACGCCTGGAATACCGCACTTGAGTGGGACGGTCTGAACGACCTTAACGGATTACTGAGCGAGATTCTGAATATCTTATCTGCGGCCGGGATGGAGGTGACGCTTGATAACGCAGAATATGAACAATTCAGCCGGGTCCATTTCCCGTTCAGCCCGCAAACCCTACCGGGAGGTGAGGACACATACCGTCTGATGAAAAAGCAAAACCTGCTTTGAACACAGTTGATGGCAGCGCAGCTGCAATACTCTAAAAACAAAAAATTGACTGTGACAAATTGCCCTCAAATGCTTCCGGTCAGGGAAGTGTGACAAACAGCCCTGAATAGTTATCCCGGCTTTTTGAGCCTGACCAGAGCTACGCCCACAGCATTATTACAGGGTTATTTGTCACAGGCAGGTTAGCTGGATGCTGCAGGTGTGACAAATTGCCCTTGCGATCCTCAGTCAATGTGACAAATTGCCCTCAAGCTGTGACAAATAACCCTCGTCATTCTCTCATACCGTGACAAATAACCCTGATGCACACGGGAAGTGTGACAATCAGCATTCAGACTTAACGGCTGCTGATGACATCCCGCACTCAAGTATGTGACAAACTGCCCTTATTTAAGGATGGTTAAAGCGCGGAAATATCTTTGAAAGAAAAGACGATATGGGTTGTCTGACGTCCTTTTTTCTTCTCGATGTACGAGAGGCGCATGGGTGTCCGGCTATTGATTTCATCAACAGAGGCCTGCAGGAAACGGCGGCGGAAATCAGGCATACGCTGGTAACTCTGCGGCAGCTGGTATCGCTCCATCAGCCAGTCAACGCGGAGGGATACAACACCCGAACCGTCAGGTTTACGATACTGACAAAGTGACTCATACAGACGCATCGCATAGGGATTAGTGATCTCTTTCGTTTCACTCAGACGGAACTGCGTAAAGCGGTTCTGAAGACCTATGAAGAACGGGATGAGATAAGGGTTGATATGTACGCTGTAAACGCCCCTGGCAGGGCTGTGAGCGCGTTTAATGAACCACGGGTATGTCTCGTAACCTTTCTCATCGGCGGAGTCTTCTTCCGGGCGGTAGAAGACGACTTCTTTACCGGTAAACCCCTTCAGAGCCTGACGAATATCCTTACTGGCTTCAGCAGAAGTGAGGCCAAATGTCGATGCATACTGGGCAACGTGAATTTCGCATATACCATCATGCTCCTGAAGTGTGCCATCACTTTTACGGATCTGGTCGACAAACAGGTACAGCATTCGTTTCTGATCTCGCGATAAGCTGTATGCTGCTTCTGTCAGTTCATTCGACTGAACAATACGTGGACTGTTCTTGCGTTTTGGCTGATTGATCAATGCAGTTTCTGTCATGACCGGTCCATTTTAAGTGTGACAAGTACGAGGATTGTCACACTTAATAAAAAATAGTCAACCTGAATGTCTAAGTCTGTGATTTCACATGATCATTAAGGGCAATTTGTCACAGGCTTGAGGGCGGATTGTCACACTTAATAGTCAAAGATGAGGGTTATTTGTCACAGCTTGAGGGCAAACTGTCACACAACCTTCGTTCCAGGCCACGTCAGCACTGGGCTAAGCGACTGTCTAAAAAGATAGATCTAAAAACACTTATAAAAAGATCTTTAAAAATAGCCGGTGAATATGTGGATAAGCTGGTTGAGATTTGCAGAGCTGGTAATCCATAGTCGAAAAAGAGCTGACGCGCCCGGTTCCTCCGGGCTTGCCCAACCCGGTACACCCGGACAGATAAACCCTGTCCAGCTGTACCGGGTTACCGGTTTGAGTCTGTGCGTGTGGTCGGATCGAGCCATCGCACGGCGTCCTGCCGTGCTTGTGAGACACCCGTGCCCGGATCACTCTCCTCATCCAATGCGGACAAGAGGCAGTTCATTCCAGCGTGTGGTGTAGGCCGGACTCAGCATTTCACGTTTCATTTTCCACTGCGGCGCGATACCCCTGCCGGCAAACCAGATCTGGCCAAGCCCCGAATGGTTAATACCATCAAGCACCTTCATCAGTTCATGGCTGTGGGGCCGGGGAGGTTGCTCATCAAACAGATTCAGTTGGGCAATACCTGACCCACTGAAATCATTGAGCATCACACCGGCTTTTGCGTACCGGTGCCCATCGCGCCAGATGCGTTCCAGCGCGCGTACTGAGGCCGCTATAATGTCACGCGTGTCCTGGGTGGCCGTAAGCAGTTTTTCGCTTGCCACGTTGCCATAATACGGTTCAGTGGCAGAGAACGGTGAGGTTTTAACAAATACTGAAATATGCCGGCAGTACTGACGTTCCCCCCGCAGCTTTTCTGCGGCGCGTTCGGCGTACTGACAGACTGCCTGCCGCATGTCATCAAACTTGGTGATACGCTCACCGAACGAGCGGGAACAGACAATCTGCTGTTTCGGTGGCGGTGCATCCTCAAGTGAAATACAGCTCTCACCGTTCAGTTCCCGGACGGTACGTTCAAGCACCACGTTAAAATTTTTACGGATAAAGGCGGTATTCGCACACGCCAGCTGAAGCGCGGTGGTGATACCCATTGTGTTCAGCTTCCGGGCGATACGGCTGCCCACCCCCCAGATTTCCTGGACTGGCTGAAGTGACAACATTTTTGCTGTACGGGCCGGATTGCCAGGCGTCAGTGCCAGCACGCCCCGGAACGCTGGCCATTCTTTCGACGCCCACTGCGCCGATTTCGCGAGAGTTTTGGTGGGACCCATCCCCACACCGATCGTCAGCCGGGTACAGGCATGGACATGTTCACGCAGCTGCGTACCAAACGCCTCGAAACTGAAGGCGGTTTCCAGCCCCCGGAGGTCCAGGAACATCTCGTCAATGCTGTACTGTTCCACACGTGGTGCCATCTCCTCCAGACAGGCCATTACCCGGTTACTGAGACTTGCGTACAGCTCATAATTACTTGAAAAAACGTATAGTTTCTCCGAAAGCTGCTGTTCACGTATTCTGAACCACGGATCGCCCATTCTGATGCCAAGCCGTTTCGCTTCCTTCGAACGGGCTATACAGCAGCCGTCATTGTTACTGAGGACGAGTACCGGTTTGTCCCGCAGATCAGGCCGGAACACCTTCTCACAGGATGCATAGAACGAGTTGACGTCGGCTAGTCCAAACATTTCAGCACCTCTCTGGTGCGGTGAATGATGTGGGTGACCACGCCGAAGATTTGAAGTTCATCCGGGTCCGGGTAAATGGGTGGATAAGACGGATTCATCGGCTGCAGACAGAGCCTGGGGCGGGTCACCAGACGTTTTACTGTGAACTCCGCGCCCATCCCGGCCACCACGATATCGCCGTTCACCGGCTTCAGCGCGCTGTCGACGACCAGCAGATCACCGTTAAACAGAAAACCGTCCTGCATGCTGTCTCCGTGGGCACGCAGGTAGTAGGTGGCGCTGCGGTGCCGAACGCAGTACTCATTCAGGTCCAGCTCCTTTTCCACATAGTCCTGGGCGGGGGACGGGAAACCACAGGGCACCATCTCCAGAAATAAAGGCTGACGGCAGGACGGCCCGTCTTCTTTCGGGGTCAGCATTACCAGATCCATAACGCCACTCCTGTTTATAAATATACTGTATGTATAAACAGTATATTTACCGATTCACCCGGTATGCAAGCGTATTTGGCACTGGCAGAGGGAAACGGCTGTTTAACGTACAAAAATAATCTGGCAGGATATCAGAGTAAATATAAATGCTCATTTTGAGTATTTATAGTTGCGCAAATAAAATAATACATTATGATGATACTCATATTGAGAAAAACAAAAGGTGCAATATGATTAGTATCTACTGTGACGACGGCTCAACAAACGTCAAGCTGGCATGGTTCGTGGGCGATGTGCTGCAGACCAGCCTTTCCGCTAATTCCTTCCGTCATGGCTGGAAAGTGGCGGATTTCGGGGCCAGCGCGTTCAATTACCAGATCGGTAACCTGAAATACACCTGGGACAGTGTCAGCCGCGACGCTGTGCCGACCACCAATGTTGAATATCAGTACGGCGACCTCAACCTGCTGGCGGTCCATCATGCGCTGCTGAACAGCGGCCTGGATCCACAGGAGGTCACCCTCACGGTCACGCTGCCCCTGAGTGAGTATTACGATCAGGACTGCCAGAAAAACGAAGAAAATATCCGCCGCAAGCGTGAAAACCTGTTGCGTGACATTGTGGTCAACAAACGCGTGCGCTTCGTTATCAGCGACGTGACGGTGATGCCTGAATCCCTGCCGGCCGCATTCTCCCGGCTGTCTGAGCTTCAGCCGGGTGTGTCGGAAACCACGCTCATTATCGATCTGGGGGGCACCACGCTGGATGCCGGTGTGATTGTCGGACAGTTCGACGATATCAGCGCCGTGCATGGCAATCCGTCTGTCGGGGTATCGATGGTGACGCGGGCGGCACAGGCTGCACTGCGGGCTGCAGACAGTGAAACCAGTCCGCTGGTCGCCGATACCGTTATCCGCAACCGGAAAGATCGTGCATTTCTGAACAGCATCATTAATGATAGAAACAGAATTGATTATGTTACTGACAAGATTGAAGAAGCTATCGACACCCTGAGTGCTCAGGTCGTCAGCGAGCTGGCCGGATACCGGAATGTGAACCGGATTTTCCTGGTCGGCGGCGGAGCTGCACTGATTGAACCGTCCGTTCGTAACGCCTGGCCTCTGTCAGCGGAGCGAATTGAGGTCATCTCAGATCCGCAGATGGCGCTGGCCAGGGAGATAGCCCGTTACCACCATGAGGGCTGATCGTGCCTGCAGGCAAATACTCGTTTTATCTTCATGCTGATGACCGGACCGACATACTGGCTGCCGGAACGCTGGACAACGTCTCTCAGCCGCTGCGGGGCGAATTCCTTCGCACGGCAGCGATTGCCGGCAGCGTGCTGTACCGGATCGATAACCGTCTTCCCGGACTGGTGACTGAACTGTTTGACGGTCAGCTGAGGTATGGCCAGCTGGTCAGTCTGCTGGCGTCCCTGAGCGGGCAGTATTACTGCCAGACCGGCCCGGAGGCTGAACCGCTGCCGGCGGTGAAGGGGCAGGCTCCCGGCCAGACTGATAAAACTGAGCGTCGTCGCTTCACGCTGTTATTACCGGATAACCCGGAGTCCCGGCAGGTGGCAGCGTTACTGGAGGAAACATCTTCCCGGCTGCGGGGTGTGCTGCTGCGTAACCTGATTATCGCCGGGTTCGCCCTGCACACACTTGATCCGCGTCTCCCGCGGCTGCTGTCCAGTATGCCCACCCCGCCGGAAAGTCCCGCAGCCCTGAGTGCGCTTGCCGGGGAGATTGCCGGGATTACGGCTCACGGGGATGCCGGCACTGCCGTTGTACCCGTTGCTGGCCGGAATGACACAGCATCCGGACAGTCCGTTGTCCGGAAGAACATGAAAAACCTTTTTTGAGTGGGCAGATACCTATGGGAAGTTTGAAACTACGTACTGAGAAACTGGCCACGGATGTTCTGCGTCGCGCCGGTGTCCCTGAAACACAGTTACACAGCCGGATGAGAAAAACGGGCAGGGGGTTTCTGCTTGGCAGCATACTGTTCATCATTCCGCTGGTCATGTTTGATGACGTCAGTCTCTGGCTGAAGATAACGCTCCAGGTTCTGTACCTTTTGCTAGTCAGTACGGGCGTCCTGCTCGCTTTTGATGAGCAGGAAAAACATCGCAGTTAACCCGTTCAGATCGCATGCTGACCCGCCAGCGGCGGGTTTTTTTGCGCTTACCCGTCGTTCTGGTTTCCACACCGTGCCTCCACCTTAGCCGGGCTGCCTCGCCGGCAAGGGAAGCTTACGCCGTCATGCTCACCCGTTCCCCGCCGTGCGCGGGACATTCAGTCCGCTCCGGCGGCGCATGCGGCTTCGCTGACGCCCCTGCCTGCTCACCTGACCGCCCGGCCGTTGTACCGGCACGGTGCAGGGGCACCGCATCAACAGGAGACACAGACATGCAGAAACTGACCCGCATCACGCTCAGTACCGGTGAAATGGCCCTTTACCTGGATGGCGGGTACCTGACCAGTACGGAGTCGGGCGATCAGGCTGACGGCCTCGATGACATTATCACCGGTCTGCTCAGCATACCGGGTATGACGCTGCAGGACATTGATGCGCCGTGCCCGGTGCATGAGGACTGGTGCTGGAATGATGTGGCGGACGGGGTGTTTGCCGCGCGCCGGCCTGACGCGGGGGAGTGTACCGTGGCCGCCTTCACTGACCGGCTGTCACGTTACCCGGCAGATGCGCTGTGCTGTGGCACCTTCTGGTTGCGGGAGGATTTTCTCGCGCTCGATGCCAGCCTGACCGATGAGCAGATTGGACTGGCAATGGAAGTTGCTCAGGACAGCCATGATGCGAATACCGGCTACAACTGGGAATACCTGCGGTTCGCCATTGAAAGCATTAAAAGCTGAGGAACGGCAGGCAGCACGCTGAAGAAGAGGGAAAAAGAAAAACGCGGCAGGGGACATCATCTCCTGCCGCACACAAAATTCAGTGGCACCGTGACCCTGTGCTCTTTATGCCCCTGATTCTGGCATGAGTACATTAATTAAACATTAACCCGCCCTGAAAATATCGACGTAACGTGATTTTTTACGCACATCTCCTGCCCACAGGATAAGGCTGTCGCTGCGCTCCGCTTCTCTGCCGCCGTCCGTCTGTCGTCCGTCCGGCGGCGGGCCGGAAGTGCCGTGCCCTTACTGTAGCCGGGCTGCTTCTCAAACAAGCGAAGCTGTCGCCGGCCTGCTCACCCGTTCCCCGCCGTGCGCGGGACATTCAGTCCGCTCCGGCGGCGCGTGCGGCTTCGCGTCCGCACTTGTTTGCTCAGCTGATCGCCCGTCTGTGTGGCGGTCACGGCACCACAGGGGTGCCCCTTCATACACAGGAGCAGAACATGTCCCGATTCATGCAGGGCGACAGCGTGCAGCTGATGGCCACCTTTCCGGATAACAGCATTGATTTCATCCTCACGGACCCGCCGTATCTTGTGGGGTTTAAGGACCGGTCCGGCCGTTCGATCGCCAATGACGTCAGTGACGAGTGGGTGATGCCAGCCAGTCAGCAGATGTTTCGCGTCCTGAAACCCGACAGCCTGGCGGTCAGTTTCTACGGCTGGAACCGCATTGACACCTTCATGCAGGCATGGAAAACGGCGGGCTTTCGTGTCGTGGGCCACCTGGTTTTCACCAAACCGTATGCGTCCAAATCTGCTTTTGTCAGCTACCAGCACGAAAGCGCGTATGTCCTGGCGAAAGGTCGCCCGGCGCTGCCGCAGAATCCGCTTCCGGATGTGATGCCCTGGGAGTACACCGGCAACCGTCACCACCCGACTGAAAAACCCGTCAGCATCCTTCGCCCGCTGATCGAGTGTTTCACCCGCCCCGGCGACCTGGTACTCGATCCGTTTGCCGGCAGCGGCTCGACCTGTGTGGCCGCCGACCAGTGCGGCCGGCGATGGATTGGTATCGAGCTGATGGCGCAGTACCACGCGGCCGGGCTGCGCCGTCTGGGGGAACAGCGTGCCCTGATGCTGCCGGCCGCGGCGTGATGGCCAGGACGCGCATACCTACACGGCGGGCGGTGGACACCGCCCGTGGATCAGAACAGAGAAAAGAGAAGAGATAAATTTATGCTGTACGGAACCCGTAAGGAACTGAACATAAAACTGAGAAACGCCTTCGGCGAGACTGAAAAATTTGCCCTGCTGCTCTGGACCCGCGAAACCGTCATGAGCGCGGATAAATACATGACGGTTCAGGAGGCGGACAACATCCTGGCGGAGATAGGCAGCACCGGCAGCGGCGACCATGCGGAAGAGGGGATTTCTTTCGGTACGGTACGGGAACTGCTGGCCGGGCTGCGGGCAGCGCCGAAGATGGTCAGTGTGCCGGCAGATCTGCTGGCGCAGGTAAGCAACTGGGCCGAGCGCGGTCTGAATGACCAGGATACAGCGGCCTGGCATGCCGGCAGGGCCACGCCCGGGACGGTGGAGCGGGGACTTGCCGCCCTGACTGCCCTTAAACAGATCACGAAAGCCTGAGGGCGGGAGAGACACCATGAATGGACAGACACCAGAGACAGATGCCGGCAGTGAACTGTTAGCGGATGTGGCCACCCTGGAAGAATCACTTTATGAGTTTCATCTGCGTCTGCGGGACATGACAAAACGCCATCTGCTCCGGGACGCCGCGCCTGTCAGTAAAATGGCCGGCCTGCTGATTGAGCAGATCGATATGCAGCTGGTTGAACTGTACCGCCGGGCGGCAGAGATGCGGAATCATCTGGGATAACCGTCAACAGGGGTGGTTATTCTGTAACCACTCCCGTGCTTTTCGCTGCCATCAGGGCCGCGCGGCGTTTATCCACAGGGTTATGCCCGCCCTGTGCAGTTGCGCTGTGGAAAAGGAGGTTGCTGCGCGCCGCTGTCTTTCCACCTGCGGCGGGGAAGGGCACAAAACCCCGTCCGTGCGGTCTGCGGCCGGTGCCGTGCCTCCATGTTAGCCCGGCCGCCGTTTCGGAAAGGGGTGAAGGGTGAACCCCGCGTGCTCCCCCGGTCCCTCCTTCCCGTCAGCCGTGATTTTCCCGTCGTTCGTGCGCTCAGGCTTCGCGCCCTCACCGTGCAACTCCCGTCTGTCGTGTGCGTCGGGCTGCGGCCTCGCCCGCGCCCCTTGCCTCAACGGCTCTGATGCCGGGCTGTGATGGAGGCACGGCACAGGCCGTATCCGAATCCAGCCTTAACTGAGGAGCATAACCATGCACACGTCGACCCCTGACTTTCATCCCGCCCGCGTTCTGGACGGTTTCGTCAAACTGCGCTTCCTGCCCGCGCTGTTCGGTGATGATTTCATCCGCGCCGAAAACAACGTCTACAGCTATGCCGCGCGGTATCTCGACGGATATGACGGCGGGGTGTGGGACTACGCCACCATTTCGGAGGGCGGCGGTTTTATGAAGCCGGAGGGAGACGAACGCTGGCATTTCTGTAATCCGATGAATTTCGCCGATCTGACCCTGAGCAGTGAGGCTGCGGGGATTGTCATCACCGCCCTGGTGCTGAACCACCGGAGCTGGATGTATGACCGCCACGATGAGGAAGAACTCTGCCGCCTGTACTGCCGTCGTCACCACCAGTTAATGGCGTATGCCGAATGCCACCCGGAAGCCGCCGCCATTTTCCGTGCCCTTGACTGAACACAACCGGGGCGGCGTGGCCGCCCCCTGAAGAGAGATAACACCATGTACGGAACCGTGAACGCGCTGTGCGCGAAACTGACTGAAACATACACCCCGGACGAGCCGCAGGCGCTGATTGTCTGGACAAAAGAGGAGGTGCTGGCCTGTCTGGAGGAGTACAGCGTGACGGAAGACACCGCCGCGCGGATTGTCGGCCTGATAGCCGGACTGGACGGGGTTCACGAATGTGGCGTGGGGCTGGATACCCTGATTTGCCTGCTGGAAAACCTGCGTGAGGAGGAAGCCCGGCGGCGGGAAATCACCGTCCCGGCTGCCGCACTGGAAAAAGTGATGGCACTGGCGGGGGAATTTTTGCGGATGGAAGAGATCCAGAGCGGGGAAGGGGCGGCACAGCGCCTGTATCCCGACGAGACCAGCGCCTTTCGCGCGCTGCGCGACACCCTGGGCAGGTGACAGGCCGGGCAGGGACGCCCGGAGCTGCCTGTACGGGCGGCTTAACACCCTGCCGCTGCGCGGCTGTGCGGAACACCCCGCGCCGCCGGCGCGGTCTTCATCCGCACCTTCCCCAACGGGTTAATGCAGTATTTCGCTGTTTTGTTGCAGATACTGACCGTCTGTTTGCTGTTTTCCGGCGTGCTGATGCACGGAATGCGATTTTTATGCAGTAAAAGCCAGACAGGCAGCCGGGACATGGCCCCCTCCGGCTCCCCGTCCGTTCCGTCCGGGTCGTCAGGCCCCACTCCGCCAGGCGGCCGCATGGCGCCCGCCAGTCTCCGCCGAACCCCTGCGGGTTTCGGGCTTCGCTAGGGTCCGATGGCAACGTCCGGGGCACGCTTGCTGCGTCCGGAGGACGCGCCGCTCTCACCGCCCCGGCGTTGCCGGGGCTTTAAGGGCGACCCGGCGGTGTGACGCTGCCGGGTCGGGTGTGTGCATTCTGTCCGTCTGGCGATGCCTTCACCCCGGACGTCCCCCTGCGGAGGGCTGGTCGTAGCACCGTCATCCGCCTTCCGGAAGGGTACGCTTCGCCGTTCCTCGCCCGTTCGCACTCGCCGAAAATCCGGCTCGCTTGCGCTGCGGCCTCCGGTGACGCCCATCCTTCAGTCCTCTGCCGTCGCCACTTTGCCCTTCGCCGCAGAGGAACTAACCGGGGAGATGGAATAACCATCACCAGAAGGGGAAAAGCAGAATGCACACACATAACGTCAACGTCAAAACCGCCACAGAAGAATCTTCCGGGAAGATGGGGGGAAAAGACACGTCCCAGAAAAATGCCCGTCTGGCGCGGATCCTGATCAGAAAGCTGAACCGGTTGCAGGACGGGATCACCGTATTTACGGCCTCTGCGTCAGCAGAAGGCGATGTGCAGACTGAAATCCGTCGCTTTGGCGTCCTGGTGTGGCATGCCTGGTCATTTGAACCGGATTTTTTAACCCGTCTCGAAGCGAACCTGCTGAGCGTTCAGCAGAACTGAAACCCGATCACCACAGGAGAAATACGATGAAACCGTCCCTTGCTGCCACAAAAAACGCGGTCGGACAGTCCGCCGATATGCTGCCGCTGCTGCGCATCCGTCTGCCGGATAACTGGACTGCCGAGTTTGACGGGGTGGACACCCGTTTTAACGACTGCTGCAACTGGCAGATGGTTAACAACGGGGAGCGTGTTCTGTTCAGCACCCGTATGTACCAGCGCTTTTCCGATATGAAGTCCGGTGTGATTGCGACCGTGGATGTCTGTGAGGGGCGTCCTTCTGAGTCAGACAAACGCCAGGCTGAGGCGGCAAAACAACTGCTGGCAGTACTGGACAGATACCCGTCTTTTGCCGCGCTGGCGAAACACCCTGATCGCCTTAACTGATTAAGCGCCGTAACCGGACGGCAATCCGGCTACGGCATCACCACCACCGTAACGATGAGGAAACAATAATGGCTGACACCCATACTACGGCGAAACCCGCCACCAAATCCACCCGTAAAAAAGTGAGCGCGGAGGTGCTTGCTGCCGAAGAAGCGCTGCGTCTGGCTCCGGTGAGCTACGCCCCTTTCTCCCGCTTTGTGGAGTCTGAATTCAACGCCCGCATCATTAAACATACCGACGAGGAAATTGCCGCCTACGCCGCGTCAATCAGGGCGCTGGGTATCCTGCATAACCTGATTGTGGTCGAAAACGACGACGGCACCCTGGGTGTGGTGTGTGGCAACGGGCGCAGACGCGGCACCGGGCTGCTGGTTGAACAGGGGGTGACTGGCGCTGATGTGCCGTTTATCCCTTACAAAGTCATCCCGAAAGAACTGGCGCGCGCGGCATCCCTCGCGGAAGACAGCCATAAAGCCATGCACCCGGCAGAGCAGATCATCGGTTTTCGCGCCATGGCCGCAGAAGGCAGCACCCCGGCGCAGATTGGCGACCTTTTCGGCTTTTCCCCCCGCCACGTCCAGCGCATCCTGAGCCTGGCAAACCTTGCGCCGGAACTGCTTGAAGAACTGACCCACGACCGCATTACCCTGGAACTGTGTCAGGTGATGACACTTGAACACGATCAGACCCGTCAGCTTGAAATCTGGAATCGGGCGAAAGAGACGTTCGGCAGCGGCATGCCGTATGTGTCATGGCTGAAATCGCAGATCAGTAATATCAAAATCAGGATGGAGTCCGCCCTGTTCCGCTTTGTGGGTGAGGAAGCCTATCTGGCAGCGGGGGGAATTATCGATCGCGACCTGTTCAGCAATGAAGGGGAGGGATTTGCTGACCGTCTCCTGACCGAACGGCTGCTGCGCGAAAAACTGGCGGCTGAGGCTGAGCGTCTGAAACATTATGAGGGCTGGTCGTGGTGCAACAGTGGTATGGACGAGCTACAGGAAGACGCTGAGTGGCGGCTGCCGGAACCGGAATTTACAGCGGAAGAACGGGAACAAACCCTGAAGCTTGAACAGCAGATCATGGAATGTGAGACGGAGGATGATGAAAACGCCCTTCAGCAGCGTATCGAGGACATTGAACAGGCGGCACTGACACGCCTGTTCACCCCGGAATTTAAGGCGACGCACGGTGTGGTGGTGTCTTTTGGGTGCGATGGTTACCACGTTCAGCGCGGCGTGAAACATGTGGACGCCACACAGGACAGCGGCAATGACACTGACGATGCCGCAACCGGGAGCCGGTTGCCGGACGCCACCGGGAAAACCCTCGCATACACCTCTAGCCGCACCCGGATCGAGGCGGATAACTACTCTGAAAAACTGGTTAAGGCCATGTCTGCCGAACGTACCCTGGCGGTGCAGGGCGCACTGGCCGGAAAACCCGACATTGCCATTGCCCTGCTGGTCTGGACGCTGTGCCGCGAGGTCTTTGATGCCAGACATAATCACCGGGTCAGTCTGCCACTGGATATCACCCTGCGTCAGCAGTGGGGGCTGACAACGGATGCCCCGTCCGGCGAAAAAGGGCAGGGGGTCACCACGCTGCGGAACATGAAACGCGACCTGAAAGCCGGACTGCCGCCGGAGTGGGAACAGGATTTTACCTGGCTGCTGACCTGGCCGGTTGATCGCCTTCATGCCCTGCTTGGCTTCTGCATCGCCACGGGTATCAGTGGTCAGCAGGGGCGGGAAATGGGTTACACCCGCGCCAGCAAACTGGACGACCTTGAAGCCGCGATGGACTTCGACCTGCGCGACTGGTGGCAGCCGGATGCTGAGAACTATTTCGGCAGGATCAGCAAAGACCAGATTGGCGATGCGCTGGCCGAAGCCGGGTGCGAAGACCGCGCCCGTGAGGCGCTGAAACTGAAAAAATCAGAGGCCGCCTTACTGGCCGAAAAAACCGTGGCCGGAAACCGCTGGGTTCCGGGCTGGATGAAACGCCCGGAACCGGAGGCACAGCAGGACACCGCTGACGCCCGCAACGTCACCCACACTGACCACGCCGCATAAACAGGAGACGGTTGCCCCCGCCGGGGGCAACCGGGAGATGAAAACAATGAAAAAATACACTCTCGCTGCACTGAATGGCATGTTCCCGGCAGATCTTGAAAGCGTGCGTGAAAGCGGTGACGAAGAACGCCGCCAGTTGAGTGATGCTGTCACCGGGCTGGTTGCGCTGCCGGATGGCTGGCGTGTGAATGCCGAATACCGGGGCGAGTTTGGTGGTCAGTTTCCCGTGCAGCTACGCTACGCCCCTGACGGGGACAGCAACTGGTTTCTCTGCCTGTGCTGTCCCGGCGAAATGCTGCCGTCATGGACGCTGTTCCTGCTTGCCCGCGACGGCCGCCTGATAAGAATGCTGCACCAGTCTGCGGCACTCTGCCCGGATGCCATTGGTCATCTGCTGGCGCAGGTTGCCGGTATGCACCGCTTTAACTGTTCGTCCGCCACGATTTCTGAACTGCTGAATGCGGAGGTGGTGTCATGATCCCCGCCAGTCATTCCCTCGTTACCCTGAATCCTGCCCGTCAGGCCATTGCAGACGTGGAGCAACGTCGCGAGGCGCGACAACGTCTGCCTGACGATAACCCGGTGACACGGGTATTCCTGCGCCGTCTGACCGGCCAGAGCCGTATCACGCACAGCACGGCCAGGCTGATTCCGGGGCTGGCATGGGATCCGTCCTTTAAGCTCTGGACACTCAAAAAACTGGAAAATGCACTGGAAAGGCTTCTGGTGAGTCAGGGAGAGCACTGTTATTCGCCGTTGTCGGTGGAGGTGCAGCAGTATCTTTTTCCTGACATTGTCTGGCGAAAAAAATCGCGTGAGGAACAGCACGGTAAACTTCGCAGGCACAAAGAACAACGGCAGGAAGACAAACGCCAGTGTCATGAGGCCATGCTGCATCAGAGTCTGGTTGCACGCGCGCGGGCTGATCTGAATTTTCAGTCGCCGGAAACGGTGGGGGCATGGTATTCGCGCTGGTCGGACGAACTGCACGAATACGAACTGGCATCAATGTTCTGGCAGTGGCGCAGGCGTTTTCCCTCACTGGAGGAACTCCGGTGGCATGAGGACTGTGGCGATCCCCTGTGGGTGGTGTTCTCTGTCCTCCGGGACATCGTGAGGGAGCAGCCTGACGGCCTGCGTGCGGCTGATCGCTGGCGTGTGCCGGACAAACTGAACCACAGCCGGGAGGCGTATGACGCATACGGAACCGGCAGGACTTTGCCACGCAGGGGAAATAGCTGAAAAACAGGCGAAAAGGCCGGACTGAGCCTGGTGGGAACGGTGCGGGTTGCGGTATAATGGCGGTGGCGCTTGAGGCTTTTTGCCTCATGATGTTCAGGTGGTTTGTTGCCGTGTTGTGAGGCAGAAAGAAGAAAGCCCCGAAGGTAATTTTTCAATTAACCAACAGGGCCAACTCTATGTCTCGACAACATCAGAGTAGCCGTTTACCCGCCGTAAGGCAAGGAGAAGAGGCTATGAAGCTGACACCAAACTCTTTCATCTGGTGCGTTCTGATAGTGTGTCTCACACTGCTGATATTCACCTGGCTGACGCGAAAGTCGCTCTGCGAAATTCGCTACAGAGACGGAAGCAGGGAGGTGGCCGCTTTAATGGCTTACGAATCCGGTAAGTAGCAACCTGGAGGCGGGGGCAACCCCGCCTTTTCAGGGCTGATGCGTTCTGGCATGGCCGAAAGCGCCTTTACAAGGGGCTGTCAGTGTCCGCTGGCAGCCCCCTTTTCTTTCCGGTGCGACCGCGCGCATGAACACCCGGAAGGGCTGTTCCCCTCCGGGGAACGGGGGAAGGGCGGATGCGCCTGCGGCGCGCCCGCTTTACTCCCTCCGCTTTCCCGTCCGCTCCTGATACATCTCCGCTGTCTCCGGTTGCCCGATGGCCAGCAGAATTCCGGTGTGATGTTCTTCCGTTGCCACCATGATTTGCCAGTAAAGCCGTTTAAGCTGGTACACCAGCTGCGCACGGTTTGTCTCCGCGCCGTTGCCGGCGAACATAAGACAGCACTGGCCCCCTCCGGCTCCCCGTCCGTTCCGTCCGGGTCGTCAGGCCCCACTCCGCCAGGCGGACGCATGGCGCCCGCCAGTCTCCGCCGAACCCCTGCGGGTTTCGGGCTTCGCTAGGGTCCGATGGCGGAAGGTCAACAGCCCGCCTGCTGCGACCGTACCGGTCGCGCCGCGTCCACCGACCCGGCAGTGCCGGGGCTTTAAGGGCGCAACGCCGTACCGCCGTTGCGGGTGTGTGCATTCTGTCAGTTCGCCGATGACCATCCCCCTGACGTTCTCACGCGGAGGGCTGGTCGTAGCACCGTCGGGGCGTCATCCGGGGGGTGAAATGCACTCCGCCAAAACTTTTTGCGAAGAGCCGCAAAAACTTTTGTCTCCGCCCCCCTCCTTCCACCCCTTGCCGTTGCTCCTTTGCCCTTCGCCGCGAGAGAACTCACCAGGGAGATGGATTAACCATCGACGAGGAGAAAACCAGAATGCACACACGAAACGTCAACACCGCCACTCAAGAATCTTCCAGGAAGATGGGTGAAAAAGACACACCACTGACTGACGCACAGGTAATCGACATCGTTAACTGGATTTTCGACGTAACGGCTGATGTGCCTGCCGCGCAATGCCATGACTTCACCCCGCCTGCAGATGCGGAAGAAATCAACGTATTTTTCGACGATGTACCGGATTACTACGCCGTCTGGATTTTAAATAAATGGCCGGTTGCAGCGGCCATGCCACTCGATTCTGTATTTCGTGTGTTACCTGACTGATGATTTTGAGGAGAATACTATGATCCGTTTATCCACCCGTTATGCCGCGCCGACTTATATGCGTAATTCCCGCCCGCTGACAAATGATGAGTTGATGCGCGTTGTTCCGAGTGCGTTTTCTGTTGAAAAACATGAATCACGCTCAGAGCGTTACACCTATATTCCGACTATTACACTTCTGGATAAATTGCGCGAGGAAGGGTTCCAGCCATTTTATGCCAGTCAGTCACGCGTGCGCGATCCTGAACGTCGGGAATATACAAAACATATGATCCGCCTGCGTCGGGGAAATAACGGGAGCGGGGCAGAGGTGCCTGAAATTGTTTTGCTTAACAGCCATGACGGCTCGAGCAGTTACAAAATGATCCCCGGTATTTTTCGGCAGGTCTGCACTAACGGCCTGGTGTGCTGGAAATCTTTTGGCGAAATAAACGTGCCGCACAAAGGGGATATTGTCACGCAGGTGATAGAAGGTGCATTTGAAGTGCTGGGCGTGTTCGATAAAGTATCTGAAAATATGGATCAGATGAAACGAATCCAGCTTGACGCCCCCGAACGTCAGTTGCTTGGCCAGCTTGCACTGGATTATAAATATGGCGAAGGGAAAGCCCCGGTGACGGCTGAAAAAATTATTCAGCCCCGTGCCTGGTATGACAAACAGACGGATTTATGGACATCATTTAATATCGTGCAGGAGAATCTGGTCAAAGGCGGGATCACCGGACGTACCGCAAAAGGAAAAAGAACAACCACGCGACCAGTTACCGGTATTGATGGCGATATCAAACTTAACCAGGCGCTGTGGAAAATGGCCGAAGAATTCGCAAAGCTTAAAAGTTAGTTAAAAAGACCCCGGACCTCCGGGGTTTTTTTATTGTTGCGTAACGGGTGTTTCCATCATATTGTCATGAGGCGTCATCATTTTATCATCCGTGCCAGAACGCCTGGCCAGAATATCCCGCCTGGCCAGTAATACCCGGTAAATGTTCTGTATCGATTGGGCATACTCCCGCCTTTTGATGATCAGTTTTTTTGACGGCCCGGTATTATACATTCCAACGCTGTCCCAGTTTTTACCATATGACCTGAAGTTATGAGCAAGTACCCATGCGCCGCTGTAAACGCATATGCATGGATCATTGATTAAATCCGACCTTGATATATTAAACTTGCTCAACTTACGGTAATGAGAACTGTTCACCTGCATACCGCAGACATCTTCCGATCCGTCATTATTCGCCTTATTCACTGCATCAGGTTTCAGGCGGCTTTCTTTAATCGATATGGACATAAGCAGAAGCGGATCGATGTTATAGTCCCGCCCTGCCTGATCGAAACACATTTGCGGTGCAGCACTGCATGACATTGTCACACCGAGCATGAGTAACCCGATTGTTTTCATATTTTAAGCCTTTACGATAAAAACGCCTGTAACGTCTCAGGAAGTGCGCTTTAAAAAATACCCTCGCCGAACATTTAAATCAATAGCGGCTCTTACAAACGCGCAGAGAGCGCTTCTGTTATGCATTTCACGTTGTTCCAAAATAACAATCAGATCCTGTTACTCGTTAATTTATGCCGCTCTTTACTAAACCTATAAAACATGACACCCCACGCAAGACTTCGTCTTGCAGTTTTTGTTTTTGTAATCAGGTGGTTATCCTGTAAAAATCGTGCTGTATTCATAGTAAAATCAAAAACATCACACAATCCGACACTATATTGTGCGACATTTGTATTACCTGTTAGTGTTGTAATGTCGTAGTTACATCGCACAGTTGTAGATATATAAACAAATCAGTAAACTGAATATCACACAGTGTCACACTGTCGCAGATATGTATCACAATGCTACTACTGTATAAGAGCGAAACAGCGCAATCCCGCAAAAGAATCATTGCGGGAATTGCCTGTTATCACACTTCAAAATCAGCGACGTAGTGTCACATCCAACACTAACATAAGACAGGTTTAAATATGGGCAGAGTGGGTATTTACCTCAAAGATAAAATAGAGCGGGAAGTTCGCGACATTGTACAGATGGATTTACAAAACGGTGCAAACCCGTCGGAAGCTAACATATCCGCAACCTGCAACGAACTTATCCGACTGGGGCTTCTTGTTTACAAAAAAAATGACGGAGACGGTAATAATTTCAATCTGGAGGGATTCCGGCGTGACCTGATAAAAAAAGTTTCAGGTTCCCGCGAGGGGATGATGATTCTTACCGCTTTGATTTCAGAAATTTACGTTGAGCTTAAAGGTGACCGCGCACCACTGAGCCTTGAAGATTTGATAAATAACAATATTTCAGCGATTAATACCGCTGAAAACATGGCTGAAACACAACACTTCCTCGTCGAAGAAAATTAGCCAGGTGACCGGCTGACAGAACCGGCCACAACAACGTTTTATTCCTTCTCATTCCACGGAAGTGGCTCTTTCTCCGCTTCCGTGATTCTCTCCCTGATATACCATTCGAAAGCCAGACAAAGCACTTTCAGTGCCTGAGCATCTTCATTCTGGTCAAGAACCCTCTCCGTAAAATAACCCAGAGAATTCATCAACCTTGTCAGCATTTCATCATTCAGACTGCGTTTATGCACCCGCGCCATAATCCGGATTTCGGAAGCAAGGTTTTCCGGAATTCGCATGCTGTACCCGGATGTTTTTCCGGGAATTAACACACGCTCCCCGTCACGCCACATCCAGACAATTTTATCCTGCCCGTCGACGGACTCACCCTGCGTACAAGGTTCTTCACCCCGACCCAATAAATCATCCAGCCATTCTTCAAATTTCACCGCCAGCGAAATTAATCTTTCCCCCTCCGCAGTTTTTATTACCGGTACATGTGGCTGATAATTCAGAGATATCAACAATCTTGCGATAATTTCGTCATTCACACTTCGCTCGCCAATTCGGGCACAAACCCGCAACTCCATTAACAGATTGTCGGGCGCACGCAGCCGCCACTCAACAATCTCACCTGCTGTGAACTTGCGTGGACGGCCACGCTGGCCCCACAACTTCTCTTTTACTTTCATAGTTATAGATCCCTGACAGCGCAGGCGTCATACCTGCGTGACTAAGGGTATGTTCTACCATCGCTCAGATAATTCCTAATAATGTTGAAAAGTGTGATGCTGCTCACAGTTTTTTTTTTTTAGGGTCATGAGACACTAATGCCCGCGTAAACAACCACTTACGCAAACACACTTTGTTTACATCCGGAGAAACAAGCATGTTCCATTCAGGTAATGCCCTTGATGTCGAAAAGGGATGGGCGGTAGCGTCTTTATTTCGTAAAGCCCGTAAATATATTCAGCTCCGTAAACTTTTAAAACTCGGAGGTTTATTTTTAATTTCACTTATGTTTGCGAAAGTAACATATGCATCAGGTGGGGATTTACTGGCACCTCAGGATTCAACCGTGACAAATACTTTTGGCCACGGCTCATCGCTGGAAAAGTATTTCTACTACGCGGAAATCTTCGCTGCTTTATTCCTCTACGTTAAAGCGCGCTCCCCGATGGTCTTTATTGGCCTCGTGATGGTACTTATCTTTACCCGTATGGGTTTCTCGCTGGCAGGTTAAGCATGAGCGGGGAAGAGGATAAATATTACTTCCCGGAAACACTCAACCAGCAAGCCCGCTTTATTGGTCTTCCCATCGACGAGTTACTCGTTATTGCTCCCCTGACGTTATTAGGTGTCGCATACAATATGTCGACCGCCCTTGGGATTATTTCGGGTTTTTTATGGTGGCTAATCAGGTATCTGAAGAAAGGGCAGGGGTCATACTGGTTACTGAATTTCTGTTACTGGCACCTCCCTGTCTGGATTTTCAGAGTGGCCTTCCGGCTGATACCTGATTCAAGTTTCCGTCACTGGAGGGCGTGAATAAGTGAAAATGGCAATCAAGCGTAGCCGGGATAAATATCTCAGTTATGCATTTCTGGGGCTCAGTGTTTATAGCGGGTTCAGCACCGTATCGAACGTAATGGTCGGTTCGCTCGCATGGCATTTCTACTCCACCCAGAAAACCATCGTCACCCCCATGACTTACAACCACCCATTCAGCACCGACGCCAGCTCTGCCGACAGTACCGGCATGACAATGTTCGCCACCTCATTTCTGTATCTGAGACTGAACGTCAGCCCGGAAAATATCGACACCCAGCAGGCCATGCTTCTCAGCCACGTCCCGTCCGAAAGCCGGGACGCGCTGAAAAAAGTACTCGATGTTGAAGCTGACCGTATCAAAAAAGGAGGTATCACCTGGCGCTATGACATCACCGAACTGCGCACGCTTAAACCCGGCGTGGTGAATGCGGATGTTGTACTCCACCCCTCAACCACTAACGGCAATATCACCACCGACCTGAAGGAGCAGAAAAAGACCTACCAGCTCCGGATGGGTTATGAGAACGGCATTATCAACCTGCTTGATATGTCCGAACTTGTACCGGCCACCACTAACTGAATCAGGACTGCCAATGAAAATGCGTTTTTCACCGGCAGCTGCTGCTGTGTTACTGGCAACGGGATTGTTCACAGGCGGCCTTCGGGCCGCCACCGGACCCGCCGCCATACCGTTTGAAAATGATGCGTCTTTCACTGTCATTCTCAGCAACACCAACCCCAACAAAATCGTTATCGACGGGGAGCTGGTGACCAGCATCAGCGGGCCTACAGGTGCCTATGACAAAGACTCCACCGCCGACGGGGCATTAATACTCTCCCCGCTCGTCGGGCAGAACTTCACAGTGTTTATCCAGACCGCCAGCGGAGCAGCACTGAGCCTTAACGTACAACCCAAACCCGGCACAGGCCGCACACTGCACTACACACCACTGAGTGCACCCAAAATCCGCAATGAAGATGCAAAAGCATGGGAGGAAGGGCAGAGCTACGAAAAAACACTCGTCAGCCTTGCCCGCAGCATTGCGCTGGGCGAGGTTCCTGAGGGATATAAGGAACTGCCGGTCAGTCGCATGCCGGCATATTCTCCCGCCGTTTCTGTCCGGATGACCCCGGAACGTCAGTTTACCGGCGCACATTTACGCGTCGTGCGGTTTCGCGTGACCAACCCCGGCGCAGTGACCACTACCCTGCGTGAGCGCGATTTCTGGCGTAAAGGGGTACGGGCCGTGATGCTTTCTCAGAATCAGCTTTATGCGGGTGGCGAAGGGTATGCATGGGTGGTGTTCTCGTTTGACGGAGAACCCCGCACATGAATATCAACGTCAAAACCCGTCGCAGGCAACTCGCCATCCTTATCGGCGTTCTGGTCACCGGAGGCCTTGCAGCCGCCGCTGTAATGACATGGGGCAACGAAAGCAGCAAACCACGCACCGCCACGAATGCCCCGGCACCGAACATGACCGGCGTCGTTACCGCCACCTTCGACGAACAGGTCAACCAGTCTGCCATGACGCAGCAACAGGCCAAAACATCGGCGCTGGAAGCGAAGCTCGCCGGGCTGGAACAGACCGTGAAACAGAACCAGCAGGAATTCAGTACGCAGCTTCAGAAGAAGGACGACGAAATCCGCCGTCTGTCTGAACTCCTGCCGAAGCCGGGTGCCCCCGGTAGCAACGGACAACCCACCGGACAGCAGCCACCACCTGCTGCCCCGGACGGCACACCACTGCCGGGCCCCGTTGCTGCCGGTCAGGCCAGACCCCCTCAGTATTCCGTCACTCCTGTTGCAGGTACGCCTTCCGCCACTGGCGCTGCCGGCAATCAGGGCACCGGGTTTTACCCTGGTGGCAGTGGCGCTCGCATGACCGGGGGGCTCGAAAAAACCACGTTTAACTATGACAGCCTGAAAAAGAAAGCCACCAGGCTGCCCTGGATATCCTCCGGCTCCTTCTCTGAAGCCGTCATGATTGAAGGTGCTGATGCCAACGCCAGTGTGACCGGTCAGCAGAACAGCCGGCCCGTGACATTCCGCCTGCGGGGCAAAACCACCATGCCAAACAACAAGGAATATGACATGGACGGATGCTTTGTCGTGGGGGAAATCTGGGGTGACATTTCCAGTGAACGCGGCGAGGTACGCACGAGAAGCATCAGCTGCAACCTGAAAAACGGTAAGGATATCGATATGGCGTTCAATGGCCATGTCAGCTATCAGGGCAAAGGCGGCATCAAGGGCACGCCGGTGATGCGTAACGGCAAAATTATCGGGTATGCCGGTGCGGCAGGTTTCCTTTCAGGAATTGGTGAGGGCGTCAAATCAGCTGCCACACCGTCCGTCGGCCTGGGTGCGACCGCGAACGTCAGTGCCGGGGATGTGTTAGGGCAGGGCCTGGGCGGTGGGGGCAATAAAGCTGCTGAGACGCTGAGCCAGTACTTTATTAAGCGCGCTGAACAGTATCACCCCGTCATTGATATCGGCGCGGGTAACCTCGTCACCGTGGTGTTCCAGGATGGCTTCCAGCTTGAAACCCGCCAGGACAGCGAAGAAGAAAAGGCGAAAGCGGCGGCGCAGAAAGCCGGTGAAACGGTAAAAAATGCGGCCACAGGAAACAACGCATCTTCCGCCACAACGACCACCACCTCCACCTCATCAGTCGGCAACATCGATCCGGATGAAGTGCTGCGTCAGGCCAGAGGCCTGAAACTTGGTGATACTATCAACTGACGGAGAAAAGTCATGCAATCGCTTGATAATGTGAACATAGATGACATTCAGAGCAAAAAAATTCTCTTAATAATACTCACTGTTGCGACGAGTATCCTGGTCCTGATTATCGGCTTTCTTTCTGTCTACACCGTGAATGAAGGCGAACGCGGTGTCCTGCTTCGAAATGGTCGGGTGGTTAAAATTTCCATGCCAGGCATGGGATTAAAGATACCCCTCATTGAAAGCGTTGAGAAAATTACAGTCCGCAATGAAGCAATGCTTTACCAGGGAATGAGTGCATACAGCAGTGACCAGCAGCCTGCAAAAATGACTGTTTCGGTTAACTTTCACATTCCACCGACAGAAGTTGAACGTGTGTATGCGGGATACAGAACCGTTGAAGATATGAAAACCCGACTGATTGCCCGGCAGATCCCCACTCAGCTCGAAAATGTTTTTGGGCAGTACACTGCAATCCGTGCAGTACAGGATCGTGCGCGGCTTGTTCTGGATATGCAGAATGCACTCCGTAAATCCATTGAAGGTCCGGTTATTATCGATACCGTCCAGATTGAAAATATCGATTTTTCTGAAGCTTATGAAAAATCTATTGAAGACAGGATGAAAGCGGAAGTTGCCATCGCCACTCGCAGGCAAAATCTTGAAACGGAGAAAATTCAGGCGCAGATATCTGTCACTCAGGCGCAGGCTACGGCTGACAGCAAACTGGCTGCCGCAAAGGCTGAATCTGAAGCTATTCGCTTGCGGGGTACCGCTGAAGCCGAAGCCATTCGGGTGAAGGGGGAGGCGCTGAAAGATAATCCGTCCCTTGTGAACCTGACTACTGCCGAGCGCTGGGATGGCAAATTGCCAGCCTCTATGATTCCGGGAGGCAGTGTTCCCTTCATTTCCGTGAAGTAATTCAGATCTCTCGTTCCGCTTATATATCCCCTTAACCCGGAGACATCCATGTATAAATTACTGGGTGCCGCACTGCTGTGCGGCGCGCTGACCGGCTGCGCCGGTATGAACTCAGATTTCGACTGTAATGCCACCGCCACTGATAAATGCCTGACCACGGCCGAAGCCAATAAACTGGCCGCTCAGGGCAAAAGCATCGACGATGTCGGCACTGAAAAAGACGTAAAAAAGCCTGCGGGTGAAACCCTGCCGGCACTGCGTAACACAGCGCCGGTTGTCAGTGCTTCCCGCCCCGTCTCTGTCGCAGCAACCGGAACGACCCCGAAGACAATTGCCCCGCGACCGATCGTGGCCTCGCCGACACCGTCTGCATCCACCCGCAGTTCTCTGACCGGTCAGACGCTGTCGCACCCGATAACACCCCATACCTATGTTTCACCTGCCAGCTCCCTGAGTGATGCAGGCCGGGTGACCGCCCGGCGTATTCCGGATGCCACACAGCGCCTGTGGATTGCGCCGTGGGTGGATACCGACGACAACTTCCATCAACCCGCTGTCGTGGAATTTGTGAAAAACAAATCTCACTGGGACGAAGGCTTTCGCGTTATCGGGGAGGACGGAGAATGAAATTCAGGTCTGGTGAAGATGTAGTGGTCCGGCAGACACTGGCGGATTTCCCCGCGCAGGTCGTGGAGGTTTTTGCGGGCAAACCCGTGCCGGGTAAGCCTCTCCCTCCTGACAATATGCTCACAGACGCTGAAAAGGCGGGACCGTGTCTCCCGGAAACAAAAAGCGAGGGTCTTTCCGTGGAGCCGAAAAAATGATGAAAGCACAACGCCGTAAAACGCCACAACGCGAACCCCTTAACTGGCAGGGCGGGTGTCGTTTTTCAGAGGAAAACCCGGATGAACTGAGCAGCCTGCTGGAAGATACGCTGGGCCATCTGCGGGCTGACCTCCTGGAAGCCCGGACCGATCCGGATTTGAGTCATGCACAGCGCCTTGAACTGATTGGTGATATTGCGACGCGTCTGCAGACAAGGGGGAGACAGAGTCATGTCTGAATTTCTCGACAGCATTGTCGGCATGCTTGAAAAGGGCAGAAACAAGGATGGCTCAGCCACTGCCAGGGCAAATCTGCAGCAGACCTGGGATTATCCGTCCCTGACAGCCGCGCTGCCGTGGCGCTACTACGATGAAGCGAATGATCTCTTTATCAACGAAGGGACTGCCGGTTTTATTGTGGAAGCCGCCCCCCTGTCAGGCGCGAACGAGCAGGTGGTGGCTGCGCTGGACGATATGTTGCGCAAAAAGCTGCCCCGCAAAACGCCCGTCAGCGTCATGATGGTGGCCAGTAAGTGCGTGGGACAAAGCATTGCCCGCGGCGTCAGTACCGATATGTGGAAAGGGCCGATGGCCGACCGTCTGAACAGTATCACGCGGGCTTTCTGGGAAAAGTCAGCACTGGAAGGGCTGGCCAACAAGCGGGATTATCCGCTGTATCTGCGTAACTACCGGGTCTTCATCATTTTCGGTAAAAAAGCCCGCCATTTCTCCACCAAACTGCTGGATGAACTCAAACAGATCCGTAACACCATTCGTGTGTCACTGGAGGCGGCCCGTATTGATTCCATCAATACCACGGCAAACGCCTTTCTCTCCCTGATGCGCGAACTCGTTAACTACCGTACAGCGCAGGTGATGCCGGCAAGTAATGAATGGAACGATACTGAGCAGCTCAACCAGCAGGTGGTGGATCAGGGTATCGATATTAAAGTCTGTCCCTCCTATATCCGCGTGGAACTGCCGGAGAGCGTGACTGAAAAAACCGTCGGTAAACCTGACAGCGGCGGAGACGACACCCCGGCACAAACGAAAACCACCCGGATACCGGCGTCGTCATGCCGTGTGGTGAACATGCAGCTCACCAAAAACCCGACCCGTTTTGCGCTCTGGCAGGGGGCTGACAACCTGCAGAACCTGCGTTTCCCGGACCTTGGTATTCCCTGCCCGTTTATGCTGACCTGGACGGTGGAGCTGGAGGAACAGACAAAGAGCCAGGGTGAGGCGCTGCGCAAAAATATGGACCTCAGTAAAAAGGCGAATTCCGCGTATGCCCTGCTGTTCCCTGGCGTCAAACGCCAGGCGGATGAGTGGCGAAGAATGCAGATGGAGCTGGGAACCAACGAAGTTGCACTGTGCCGTTATTACTTCAATCTCACCCTGTTCACCCCGGACAGCGATGAAGAGGCTCTGTCCTGTGAACTGGCGGCCATTAACGTATTCCGTAAAAACGAGCTGGAACTGACCCGTATTCAGTACCAGCAGATGCGCAACTGGCTGGCGGCCATGCCCTTCATGATGCAGGAAGGGATGTGGGAGGATTTGCGGGCTACCGGCGCCACGCTGCGTGCCAAGAGCTGGAATGCCGCCAACCTGATGCCGGTGGTGGGCGAGCGCCACCTGTCGCAACGCGGGATGCCCCTGCCCACTTACCGTAACCAGACCGCCTTCTTTGATATGTTCGATGAGTCAAACGGCAGCACCAACTTCAACATTGCTGTGACGGGGACATCCGGGGCCGGGAAGTCATTTCTGACACAGGGTATCCTGCGCGATGTCCTGAACGCCGGCGGCTTTGGCTATGTTATCGATATGGGTGACAGCTATAAAAACTACTGTCTGCAGGCCGGGGGGGTCTATCTTGACGGTGCGCAGCTGCGGTTCAATCCGTTTGCCAACGTCAGGGATATCAACGTGTCGGCAGAGGGCATCGTGCGGCTTCTGACCGTGCTTGCCAGCCCACAGGAACCGCTGGATGCCGTCTGTGAAGCTATCCTGCTCAATGCGGTCATCGATGCCTGGGAACGCAAACAGCAACGCGCCCGCATCGATGATGTGTATAGCTATCTCATCAGCGAAACCGTGAACAAAGAGTATGAAGGCAAGCCCGGCATTATTAACCGCCTGGCGGAACTGGCTCTGCTGCTGGAAGCATACTGCACCAACGGTGCTTATGGAGAATACTTCAACGCCGACGAACCGACACTGGACGGCGACACACGGTTTGCGGTGCTGGAACTGCTCAGCCTGGAAAACAAACCCAAACTGCTCAGCGCCATCCTGTTCTCGCTCATTCTGGCGATTCAGGAAAAGATGTACCACAGCCCGCGCAGCCTCAAAAAAGTGGCCATTATCGACGAAGCCTGGCGTCTGCTCAGCGGCTCCAATCCGCACGCAGCGAGGTTTATCGAGACCGGTTACCGAACCGTGCGTCGTCACCGGGGTGGGTTCATTACCATCACACAGGGCATCAAGGACTTTACGGCCAGCAAGGAAGCCGAAGCAGCCTGGAACAACAGCTCCACCAAAATCACTCTTCTGCAGGACGCAAAAGCGTTCAAACAGTATCTGACCGAGTATCCGGACCAGTTCAGCGAAGTGGAGAAGGAGGTCATCAAATACTTCCAGCCCGCGCTGGATACCGGTTACAGCTCATTGCTGATAACAACCGGCGAGCGCAGTTCCTTCCACCGTCTGTTCGTCGATCCGGTCACGCGGGCCATGTTCAGTTCGCGTGGGGAGGATTTTGCCTACATGCAGGAGGCGCAGAAGAACGGGGCCAGTCCGGAAGAAGCCGCTTACCGGCTGGCACAGATCAAATACGGTCAGGAACTTGCGGAGCTTGAAGAATGGGCGAATGCAGCATGAATGAACACAACGAAAAAAACGCTGAAGGGGAGGTTGTAGCGGAGGCGTTGTCTCAGCCCGGCTGGCTGGCGTCGGTCCGCTGGCGGTTAGTTGTCTGCATGCTCGTGTCGCAGATGATCATGACCGGCATCAGCTGGATTGCCCTTAAAGCCGGCACACCGGAGGTGGTGACCTTCGACATGAAGGGCACGTGGGATATTTTTATGCAGCAGTCGGCACAGCAGAAACTGGATGAAGCCAGGGCGAAATCACTCGTTACACGGTTCAACCAGGCCATGACCGACAGCCTGACTGCCTGGCAGAAGAAGCATAACGCCGTCATTCTGGTGCAGCCTGCGGTCGTCAGCGTGCAGCAGGACATTACCATCGATATCCGCAACGACATTGCCGCGCGGATGCAGGAGGGCAAATGAGATTTTCCCGCAGACTGGCGGCAGTGGTCATCATGACGCTGTCCACCAGTGCCGGGGCGAAAGACCTTGGCACCTGGGGGAATGTTTTTGAACCGGCAGAGCAGGACATGCTGGTCTTTATCCGGAACCGCCTGAAATCGATGGAGCAGAGCGGGGAGATGGATAAACTCAAAAACGAGGCCATTGAGCGCGTGAAACGAAACGCGGTCAGGCCGCCCCCGGTGGCGGGACTTTCCCCCGCCGTGACCTACCGCAGTTTTCCTTATGACCCGACCTTTACCGTGAATGAAACCCTCACTGACATGCGCGGCAATATCATTGCCCGCAAGGGTGATCAGGTGAACCCGCTGGACCGTGTGCCTTACAACCAGACGCTGTTCTTCATCGATGGCGACAACCGCGAGGAAGTGGCCTGGATGAAGAAACAACTGGGCAGCGCAGTGGATTTCAAAATCATTCTGGTGAAGGGAAACATCAAAGAGACCAGCGATGCGCTTGATGAACGCATTTACTTCGACCAGGCCGGTGTGCTGACAACGAAATTCGGTTTTGAACACACCCCGGTACGCATTACCCGTGATGACCGGAAGCTGAAAGTCGAAGAAATTCCTGTAGACGGAGCCAGAAAATGACCAACACAGCAGTAAGCGAAACATCGTCCCGGATGAGGCACTGCAAACCGCAACGGGTGAGCGGCAATCAACTGAAAGAAATCTACCCGGAGCTGGATGGCTGGGCCAGCCCGCTCGTCACCAAAGCCTTTGTCGGCTGGCAGCGTGCCACCGGCGCAACGGTGGAGGAGCCTGAAAAACGAGATGAGCGCTTCCCGGCCTTTCTGAGGGATGTGATGCTGGAAAAACATCGGGAGAGCCGCGCATGAATCAGCTTTCAGTCTCCGCCACAGATGACGTCATTAATTCTTTTGGGGTTATGACAGCGGTTTTGTCCTTTTGCGTCTTTATCATCCTGCCCGCCTTATTTTTTATACTTTCCAGTAAGAAAGAAAAATTAAGTGGGCTTGGAGTGAATTTAACAGCGTGCATCATAGCTGGCTGGCTTCTGTGCTACGGCATTGCCGCTCAGTTTTTTGATAAGACGGTCATCCACTCTTTATCGTTATTCCATCTTGGCATGATGGCCTTACTGATCACTGTAATTTACCTGTGGCTGAAACGCAGGTCCGGGAAAAGTATGGAAGGGTGCTATGGCATGCCGGTTGATGAACGGCCGGACGAAAAACTGACAGACATGACGACTGCCATGTATCTCTGGCAGCAGAGCGGCATCAGTTGCACGCTCAGGATGCTGGAAAGCCTGGAGACGTCCCTTAAACGCGCAGGCTACGGACTGACCCGTGAGAAGGTGGGGCCTGATGAGTATGTACCGGGTGTCGGGGACATGAATCCCCATCTGCGTGACCAGGTGATTACAGACCTGATCCGTGCGCGGGAACATTTCTGGGCACCACAACAGTCGGACGAAGAGGTGGCGGCGGCCGTCAGACTGGCACTGACGTCAGGACACGGACAATGGATCCTGGATGACGTCATCAGCAACCTGAAAAAAAGAGGTTTCTGGCTCAGAAAAATAACATCAGGTCATACGCCTGCCGCGTATCCCCTGAAACAGGTGATTATCGATCTCGAAGCCGAACCTGATACAGCCTTTTCAGATATCGCGTATGCCCTTAACCGTCTTGAAAAATGTGTCCCTTTTGTCGGGGATAATGGTTTGGAGAAGGGCGGATTTGGCCAGGGCGGAGTGTCAGGTGATGCGTCAGCACCGGTACGTTACAGTATTCAGTGCCGCACCTGTGAAGAGCCCCCCGGCTTCTTCCCTGAAAGAGGCGGATTCGCAATACCGCCTCTTCTTTCCGGCATGAAAGTGGCCACAAAGGATAAAACCGGCACGGTCATTCGCATCCTTCTGCAGGGCAGGCACGAAACATCGACGGATGCGCTGACCGGGCTGTTGCAGGATGCGGTCTTTAAAATTGTCTGCGGAGCCAGGGAACATGCGGATATTGACGGGGATGTTGGTTATGCCTTTTATGTGCATGACCCTGTCATTCCGGTTAACTCCGCATCATCGATAACCCACCCGTAAATAAGGCATACCCTATGCAAAAAGACCCTGACCTGAGCGGGGCTGAAAAGAGGCATATCTCTTCGGTCAGACACAGCCCCGATTCTGACGCGCAGTTAAAAACAATCCTGAGTGAAAACCCGCTCTATAACACCTCTGTCGTGATCCGTGGTGCCATCCTGGCGTTGTTCACCTGTGACAAAACGCAGCGTGAAGAATTTATCCGTATCTCTGCCAGAACGGATCCCTGAGCATATTCCGCCCTCCCGCCGACCGGTGGCCGTGGCAAATCATACCGAGGCTAAATATGAATACTCCCGCATCTGTCGGGCCGGTACCGGTTGTCCGTACCCGTGACGGTTACTGGTGTCACCCGGTGCTTTCCCGCTTTTATGCTGACCGCGACTACATCCGGGCTGATGAATATCAGGCCTGGCTCGCTGAACACCGCCTTGAAGACTGTCTGGTTTACCTGGACGAGGACGAAGACTCCGCCGCAGCACGCGACTACGCTGCAAATGGCGGATTTAGCGGCTGGGAACCTCCGCTGCCTGATGGCGAAGGCTGGTTTATCGGGGCCATCTTTGACGGGGAGGATTACGGCCCTTCCTGTATCTGGCTGCGCCGCCGGGAGGTGTCATGCGGCGATCGCTGAGACGGCTGTTGTTCCTGCTCTGCATGGTGTCCGGGGCCGCGCTGCTGCCCCTTTCCTCCGCGCAGGCGGCGGGAAGTAACGCAGGGGATGGCCGCTGGGTGAATCCCATCTCCGATGTCTGCTGGAAGTGCCTGTTTCCCATGAGTCTTGGCAGCATCAAACTGGCATCCGGGCCGCAGCCGGACACCACCAACCCGTCCATGCCGATTCAGATTTGCTCTTACGGCGTGCTCTACCGGATTGGTCTGGCGATTGGCTATTGGGAACCCACGGCGATGACGGATGTGACCCGTGAACCGGGTGTGATGGTCAACATGGGGGGCTTTAAAATCGACCTTGGCCGGACGGGCACCGGAACGGCGGGGCAGAGCGACCGGCCCGCTGCCGGTGCGTTCTATCACGTCCACTGGTACAAATACCCTCTTATCTCCTGGCTCAATATCATGGTCAGCGCCGGGTGTTTCCAGGGCGGTGACATGGATATCGCTTATCTCTCCGAAGTCGACCCGCTGTGGAATGACAGCACGCTCTCGATGCTGATCAACCCGGAGGCTGCACTGTTCGGCAACCTTATCGCACAGGCCGCCTGTGCGGCGGATGCCGTGTCCAGCACTGCCGGTTATCCGCTGGCTCCTCTTTTCTGGTGTGCCGGCAGTCAGGGGTCGATGTATCCCTTCACCGGGTATACCAGCGGAGAATTCTCACCGCTGGAGTCCTCCCTGCTGGTCAGTGAGCGTATGGCCTTCAAGCTGCACCGCGAAGGTCTGGTGATGAATACCGTCGGCGCGGATTATGCCGTCTGTTACCAGTACCCTTCGCCAATCGTCCCGAAAGAACGCTGGCGCTATCAGATGGTGAATATGTACCCCGAAACAACCAGTTGTCACGCGTTCGGGGCCAGTACCCAGACATGGGGCACACCCCATAATTCCCCGCAGTCGAAGAAAAACTTCGGCTGGCTGCTGTGGCGCAAACGTAACTGCGTTTATACGTGAGGTCCTCCAATGAAAAATGTCGTTATCCGGGCACTGCTCGCCAGTGGCCTGGCTTGTTGCCTGTCTGCAGCCTGCGCCAGCGAACCTTCCGCTGTGTCTGCCCGTGACAGGGAATGGATGAAACAGCAGCAGTCTGACCTGCAGGCGTTTAAGGAGAGTCTGCAGAATCAGTCTGTATCGCTGCCGCCTGCGCAGCAGGATCTGGTTTCCCGGCTGCAGCAGGGCATTGCGGCTGAACAACCGGACGGCGAAAAGAAAACCTTCCCGGCCATCTACTTTGTCAGCCTGGGGCTACCCCGCGAGGGGTTGCTTCCCATGCTGCAGGATGCGAACCGCTTTGGTATTCCGGCGACCATCCGGGGGCTGGTGAATAACGATCTGCGCCAGACCGCAAATCTGATGTTTGAACTGTCGAAAGAGGACAAAAATACCGGGGTGCAGGTCGACCCCACCCTTTTCAGTGACTATCACATCAGCGCAGTGCCCGCCCTGGTGGTCAACTGTCCGGGACATTCTGATGTGATCCGGGGCAGTCTGCCTTTGCAGCAGGCGCTGGAAAAAGTGGCTGAGAAGGGCGACTGTGCAGCCACGGCATGCCAGTTGCTGAAGGGGGCCAGATGAAAAACCTGTTATTGCTGGTCGCATTGTTTATTTCCGGGGCGGCGCAGGCGGATGCAAACAGCGATGCGTTTAATGCCGGCGCGGGCTTTGGTAAGGGCAATTCGTCACAGGGCACGTCATCGCTCAGCAATCCGGGCGCGGTGACCGGCAGCATTCCCGGCTATACCAGCAACCCGGCAGAATCCGGGTTTTACAATGGCGTAACCGGCGGTGACGGCGGACTGAGTGATAAAGGGCAGGCGGCACTGCAGGGCAGCACCGCCGGTCAGGCTGTTATCGATGCGGGAACAAAAAACCCGGCACCGGTTATCGACCCGAACGCACCATTTATCACGACAGGTAAGGCAGCCGAAAGCACGGCAGGCAGTGTCCTTGACGGAACCAGTACGCAGTGCACCACGACCTCTGTCTCAAAGTCCACGTTTGAAAATTTCACCTGCAGTGCCGATGTGGCGGTACAGAAAACCTGTACACGTGATACTCAGATAACCGGGCATTATGAGAACCGGACCGTGCAGAAAGTTATCAACGTTGATGCCAGCCAGTTTGTGTTTTCCCTGCAACCGAATATCCGGATTGACTGGGCATTTCCGCTACCCGCAGGAGCACAAATGCTGTCGGGAATCCTTACGGTCACCCAGACGGGCAGTAACATGACGAATTACACAAGCACGTTGTTTTATCCGGGGGGGCAGTACACGCTCAATCCTAAAAGTGGTGTGACGGTCGCGATGGGCGTTGGTGGGCAGAACGTCCCGGCAGATGGTTATCTGCGCGGCTACTGGACGAATAAGTACTCGAATACATACCTGAATCAAATCTGGAATTATTTAACCGACAGAATATGGATAACGATGTCGGCGACCGTCACGATTGTTTCCACAGAACAGGTCTGGGTGGCATCCACATCAACGCCATCGGAATGCCCGTCAGGTCCCGGTGGAAAACTGACCGGTTCTGTCTGCACAATCGGCGCAGGGGACAGAACAACCGTCGTCAATGGGGTGCCGCAGACGGTTCACAGTGACTGCTGGCAGTACACTGACACCTATCTTGTCAGTGAGGATACGACCGGGACCTGCGCGTCGTTGATCAGCAATCCGGCCTGCACAAAGTCCGCAGAAACCTGTTCTGAATATGTCGGAAGCGACTGTTCGCACAAAGATTATACGTATCAGTGTCAGAAAGTGTTCTCCTCCTCCGGGCTGGTCTGTGGTGGCCAGTATTTCTGCCAGACGGGGGACTGCAGCGATACCGACGGTGCCGGCGACAGTGGGTTTGATACTGCCGTGGCCAAACTGGCTGGTCTCGCATCCGCCGGTGACGACGTGGTTAACGACCAGATCAACATCAAAGCGTTCACCGGTGAGGCCATGAGCTGCCGGAAAGCCTTTGCCGGCTTTTCCAACTGCTGCAAGGATTCCGGCTGGGGTGCTGACGCCGGACTGGCAAACTGCAACAGCAACGAGATGGCACTGGGCAAGGCAAAAGCGAAAAAGGTCACGGTGAGTGTCGGAGAGCGCTGCGATCACCAGGTTCTGGGGGCATGCATCCAGAAGAGTCAGGTTTACTGTGTATTCGGCGGCAAACTGGCGCGCATTATTCAGGAGCAGGGACGTCGGGACCAGCTGGGCATCGGCTTTGGTAGCGGTGACAACCCGGACTGCAGCGGTATCACCGTACCGCAGCTGCAGGGGATCAACTTCGACCTCATTAACTTCTCTGACTTTTACGAAGATCTGATAAATAACCAGAAAATCCCGGACTCTGCGGTGATGGTGAAGCAGGTCAAGGACCGCATTGCCGCGCAGGTTCAGCAGCAACAGAGCGGGGCGGCGAAATGATGAAACGGCTCTTTCCGCTACTGATGCTGTTCCTGGTTCTTCCGGCAATGGGGGAAGACATTGTCACCCCGACAGCGCCGTTTACCGGCTGGTCCTGGTATAACGAACCCAAAAAAAGCCCTGAACCTCCTGCCACACCTCCGCCACAGCCCGCACAACCCACCGTGCCGGATCTGAGCAAAATGACGGCGGTGGAGCAGGCGAAGGTGCTGCGGCAGTACACAATGGAGGCGCTTAACCGGGCCATTCTCTACCCGACACGGCAAAACACGGCAACGTACCTGAAGTGGCAGAAATTCTGGACTGACCGCAGCTCGATGTTCAGCCAGTCGTTTGCGGCCGCACAGCTGACGCACCCTGAGCTGGATTACAACCTGGAATATCCGCACTACAACAGCACCGCGCCACTGATACAGGGACGTGATCAGCAGCAGCGGCAGCAGGCGATTGCTGAGCTGGGTCAGCAGTACGGCATGTTCTACTTCTACCGGGGCAGTGACCCCATCGACAGTCAGATGGCCGGTGTGGTGGCGGATTTTGCGAAGAACAATCACCTGTCATTAATCCCGGTCTCCGTCGACGGTCAGGTGGCGCCGGCACTGCCGGACACCCGCCCGGACAGTGGCCAGACGCAGGCGATGCGCATCACGCATTTTCCTGCACTGTTTCTGGTTGACCCGCGTAACCGCAATTTTCAGCCGCTGGTCTACGGCTTCATGACCCAGGATGACCTGGCAAAACGCTTCCTTAACGTCTCCACCGGCTTTAAACCCAATTTCTGAGGACTTCCTATGACTACCATCAGTACCTGGCGCGCACTGCGCTCGTTGCGGCGTGCCGCCTGGTTCAGCCTTGTCACCGCGCCGGCAATCGCTCTCTTTACCACCTTTGTTTTGTTCTCCTTCAATCACTCTCTCGCGGGGACGTTTCTGGATGAGGCCCGCAATCTGGTTAAGGCAGGATAAGGAATGAAATCATGAAATCATTATCTGAGATTGTCGGCATCTTTATGCTGGGCATGCTGCTTAAGTGCCTGAGTGACATCATCGGAGCCTATCCGAATATGGCCCAGCAGATGGTCCTCTGGATCAGTTATGTTCTTCTGGCCATCTCCGCCGCGCTGTTAGCCATTAACCGGTGGGCCGAATGGCGTCACCGCCGTGCCAGCGGACCGGAGGTGCACCATGAAGATTAAGCTCCTATGCGGTTTGCTGGTTCTTGTCCCGGTGCTGGCTTTTGCCGGCGCACGGGAAGACATTGCGGCCATTGATGCGGCTAAAGCGTCCCGGCATGTGACGCAGGAAAACACATCAAAACCGGCCAGCGTCCGGCCACTGAGCCTGATGCAGCTGCCTGACGGACGTCAGGCTGATATGGCCGATTATGCGGTGGTGGTGTTTATGCAGTCTCACTGTCAGTACAGCGCTAAATTTGACCCGGACCTCAAACGCTGGGCTGATGAGCACAGCATCCATGTTTACCCCTACACACTCGACGGGGGTGGGGATGCGTCCTTTCCGGTGCCGTTGATACCGCGAAAAACCGACCCCGCGTCGCCGCTGGCGGATGAAATCATGACCTTCTTTGGTAACGGACTGCCAATCGCCACCCCCACGGCGTTTATGGTCAATGTCCATACCCTCAAAGCGTATCCGCTCACCCAGGGCGTGATGGACATTGCCACCCTCGAAAACCGCTACGCCAGCCTGATACTGGCTGATATGGACCAGGTCGATCCCCGGACGCTTCCCCCGTTGCCGGCAAACGCCCAGGTTACGCCTCAGTAATACAGACGGACTACAAAATGACTACATCCATGTATGCGTTAACGCGTTCCGAACGGGCGTGTCTGCTCTTTGCTGTGGCGTTCCTTGTCTCAGCAACTGTTTATGGTCTCTTTGCCAGCCGCGTGGTACGCGCAATGCGAGGGGAGGTCGTTGTCACCATTCTTCAGGACTGTCCGGTCCTGGTAATGATTTCGTTAAGTGCAGGTTTTATCAGTACAGCACTGGGGCATTACGCTATCCGTCAGTGCTTCCAGACTGAGCCTGACAGGGAGGAGGTACTGTGAAAAAGAGAATTCTGAACGGGTTTAAAAAGGGTTTTACCGGTATCGACACAGGCTGGTTGTCCGTCCGTGAGTACATAAAAAAATGGTGTATTGCCTCATTTCTGGTGCTGGTCACGTTGCTTGTGACCGATCACGAATACGTTAATTCAGCCTGCCAGTTAATGCAGGCGAACATCACCGGCGACCCGTCACTGACCAGCAGCGAACGCTTTGCCCTGGGGGCATTACTGCATTACCCCTCGTTCATTTTCAGGGCCTTTGAATGTGGTGCTTATATTGTTTTCAGCCTGACTCTTGTCAGCATTTTCATATTTGACAACCTCAGTCACCGTGTGATGAAAGCGAAACAAAAAGCACCGGAGTCCGGGACTGCCTCAACACCGGAGGTTCCCGATGTTTAAACCTCTGCTGACGGCTGTTCTTGTGTTTATGGGCGGTGTGGCGGCGATGCCGGCGAACGCCGACGTGAACAGTGACCTGAATGGCTTCTTTGGTAGCCTGGGCTACAGCGGAAACGTCACTCAGGCACAGGCCTGGCAGGGGCAGGCCGCCGGTTACTTTACCGGTGGCTCTGTCTACCTGCGCAACCCGGTTAAAAATGTGCAGCTTATCTCGATGCAGGTCCCTTCACTCAATGCCGGCTGCGGGGGTATCGACGCGTATCTTGGCGCGTTCTCGATGATCAGCGGGGCGGAAATTCAGCGCTTCGTTAAGCAAATCATGAGTAACGCAGAGGGCTATGCTTTTGACCTTGCGTTACAGACGATGGTCCCTGAGCTGAAGCAGGCGAAGGACTTCCTGCAGAAACTCGCCAGTGACATCAATTCCAGCAATATGAGTTCGTGTCAGGCCGCGCAGGGTATCATCGGCGGGTTATGGCCGGTGACGCAGGTGTCCCAGCAAAAAATCTGTCAGGACATCGCCGGCGAAAACAATATGTTTTCGGACTGGGCCGCTTCCCGTCAGGGCTGTACGGTCGGCGGTCAGAGCGACAGCGTGACCAGCCGCGCCAACGCCAGCCAGAAAGACCAGGTGCTTAAAAACAAAAACCTGATCTGGGATGCGCTGAGTCGCAACCACCTTTTTGACAGTAACCGCCAGCTCAAGGAACTGGTGATGAGTGCGGTCGGCTCGATCATCTTCAACAACAACGGTCAGGTCACCATTCTGACCCCCCTGGTTGATAACCGGGACCTGGTGAAAGTGCTGATGCGTGGCGGTACGGCGAAAGTCTATGGCTGCGATGAAGACTCACTCTGCCTGGCACCGGTGGTGACGGATATCACCATCACGGAAGGAAATGGCCTGGTGAATCTGGTGAAAAACCTGATGCTCTCCATGCAGTCAAAACTGGTCGATGACAGTCCGCTGACTGACCAGGAAAAAGGCTTTGTGAACACCACGTCCGTACCGGTCCTCAAATACCTGACTAACGCACAGAGCATGGGGCAGAGCGCAACGTACCTGATTCAGGTGAGCGATTTTATTGCGCAGGATTTGATGATCCAGTACCTCCAGGAACTGGTGAAACAGGCCTCTCTCTCGATGGCCGGAAAGAACTGGCCGGAAGAGGCCGCCTCTAAACTGCGGGACAACGTCATCCATGCTCAGGGCCTGCTGGCCGACATGAAATTGCAGTCGGCCGCTGACCAGAACGCGCTGGATGGTATCGATCGCAATATGCAGTACCTGCAGCAGCAGGTCTCCACCATCGTTTCCGGCTCATACCAGAGCAACTATCACTGGAGGGATTTCTGATGCTTGAAGTCTATACGATATACGGCGGCGGCATGTGGAAATCCGCCTTTGACGCCGTGGTCGGCATTCTGGGTACCAGCACATGGAGCACACTGCTCCGTATTGCCGGCACGTTTTCCGTGCTCGGCATAGTGGCATCCTTTATAAAAAGCCGTAACCCGATGGCGTTTGTGCACTGGCTGGCCATCTTCATGCTGCTGACGTCGGTGCTGATTGTGCCCAAACGTTCCGTGCAGATAATAGATTTATCTGACCCCGCCGCCGTGTGGGTGACAGATAATGTTCCGGTAGGTCTGGGGTTGATCGCCTCACAGACAACCAGTATCGGTTATCATCTCGCTGAGCTGTATGACTATTTGATGGCACGGCCGGATTCGGTGACCTACACCAAAACCGGCATGCTGTTTGGTTCGCAGATTGTGGCGGAAAGCAGTGATATACGCACACAGAATCCGGAGCTGGCACAGATGTTACCGGACTATGTGGAAAACTGTGTTATCGGGGATATTCTGCTGAACCATAAATACACGGTGAATGATCTCCTCAACACCACCGACCCGCTGGGGCTGATAACCAGTAACCCCAGCCCGCTGCGCGGTATTTTCCGCACAACGAGCACCGCGCGCGAATTTATCACCTGCCAGCAGGCCGCCTCACAGATTCAGACACTGGCCGGGCAGGACAGCCAGCTTAACAGTCCGACGTTTACCTGGCTGACCCAGAAGATTTTTGGCAACAGGATGAACGGGGCGACACTGCTGGCGAACTCGATGGGGGAAAGCTACGGGTTTTTCTATTCAGGCGGCATGAGTGCTGCACAGATTATGAAAAACAACGTCACCAACAGTGCGATAAAGCAGGGCATCAGAGGCTTTGCGGCGCGATCGTCGGATACAGCCAACCTGCTGAATCTGGCCACCGAAAGTGCGGCAACCAAACAACGTCTTAGCTGGGCTGCGGGTAATGCGCTGGCCACACGACAGTTACCATTCCTGCAGTCCCTGATGATGCTTATCCTGGTCTGCCTGTTCCCGCTGGTCATCGCGCTGGCGGCGGCAAACCACTCCATCTTCGGGCTGAACACCCTTAAACTCTATATTGGCGGCTTTCTCTATTTCCAGATGTGGCCAGTGATGTTCGCAATACTTAACTATGCGGCGACGTTCTGGCTGCAGACAAAAACGGGAGGAACCCCCCTGGTGCTGTCCAACCAGGACACCGTGGCGCTCCAGCATTCAGATGCAGCGAACCTGGCGGGTTACTGTGCGCTGTCCATTCCGGTGCTGTCCTTCATCCTGACGAAAGGGGCAGCCACGATTGGCTCTCAGGTTGCAGGAAGTGTCCTCAGCAGTATGGCGTTCGGCTCAGCCGGCGTGGCGTCAACCACTGCCGATGGCAACTGGTCGTTCAATAACATGTCGATGGACAATGTTAACCAGAACAAAATGGACACGAATATGGTGCAGCGTCTGGGGCAGCAGACCTGGCAGACTGATAACGGCTCAACGCACACCATGACGGCCAGTGGTATGAACGTGATCGACAGTTCCGGTGCAATGTCTAATCTGCCGGTCAACATGCGGCTCAGTCAGCTGGCCAGCAGCGGATTCCAGGAACAGGCGCGGTTGTCGCAGGTACAGGCACAGTCGTCACTGGATGGCTACAACCACAGCGTTACCAGCGGCTGGTCACAGTTGCAGCAGGTGGCTCACCAGTCAGGCAGCAGTGACAGTCTCAGCAACAGCACAGACAACAGCCAGGCCACAAACGCCACGCTGGGTGCCAGCAAAATGCTGTCTGCAGCCGAAAGTTATGCGAAAGCAAACAACATCTCTACTCAGGAAGCTTATAACGAGCTTATGAGCAAAAGTAATCAAGGAAGTGTTGGTGTTGGGGCAAAAGTTTATGGAGGCGCTGGGGTGAATCTTGGCGTATTGAAAGCTGGCGCTGAAGTGAATTTAAATGGTGATATGCGGCATAGTTCTTCTGAATCACATGGCATTCAAGAAACAAATGCGAGTGGGCAGGACTATAAAAAAGGAGCCAATAGTCAGGCTGTTAATGACTTTAAAGAAGGTATGGACATGGTCATCAGTAGCCGTGTCACAGATTCTGGTAATCATACTGACAACGCTTCAACCAGTAACACAGAGCAGTTTGCAGCAACGCTTAACGATGCGAAAAGCCAGTACCATCAGTTCACAACCAGCTCAACCAAAAGCGATGAGTTCAGCAGAATGGCTTCGCTTGCACAGAACCAGAGTGCCAGCCTTGATACTAATTACACTCAGGAGTTTGTGGACTGGGCCTCGCAGAAATATGGCGATAAAGCCCAGGGGATACTCACCAGTGCACCGACTGCGCGGGAAGCTGCGATGGAATTTGTGGAAGAACGTCTCAAGCCGCAGATTATGGGCGATTATCAGCAGGGCCGCAGTGATCTGAAAACGGGAGCCTCGCATGATGCGTTTAACAATGCTGATAGCAGAGTGATGCCGTCTGTTGGGCAGTCTTCCACTGGTGAAAGTTATACCGGAAATTCCGTAGTGACGAACCAGACCTCTCCAGGGGACTCAGCACAGCGTCATCATGAGCAGGGAATTCATTCTCAAACTGTCACGGGGAGTGAAAGGCCGGTCAGGTCTGAGGAAAGGCTCCGGAACAGTATGGATGATGATTATCAAAGGAACCGGGAGCAGTTGCATTCACCACAACACGCCCCGTTCGCAGACCAGGAAAATGTTGCAGCCAGGGTCGCAGCACAAAGATCTGCTAATGAGCAAAATATCAACAAATCTGCTGGGGAAATTGACAGAAATCGATCCACTGTTCAGGCATCCAGTGATAATATTAAGGATGAGCAAGATAATGCTCGAGGCAGGTTTGAATTAGGGCACAAAAAAGAACAGTATGAGCAGTCAAATACGCTTAATCCCTACAATGAACTTGATGGGAAAAAACTGAAATCTGACATTGAGAAAATGAGTAAGCAAGGGTGATAAAATGAAAACTACCACTTGTTGTTCGATGATAGCCACTCCAATCATTATTTCATTTTTTTATTTTGGAGGGTTGGAGCTATTAGCTGGGGATAAGGCCTTGGCTAAAGGGATGGTTTTAAGTTTTATTGCCGATGTGTTTTGTTTAATCGCAATGTCAGCATATCTTTTTAAAAGGCGCCGTTTGTCTGAAGAAGATGAAAAAAAGATTATCTTTTTACTCAGAATCTCCGGGTGCGTAACACTGGTCATTTTACTAAGTGTTACTGCTGTGTTTTATACTGAGACGTCTTTTTTGATTGAACTAGGTGCAGGTTTTATTAGTCTTGCTTCGTTTTCGAATCTATTTTTCCTCCTTAAAAATATGGGAGGGAATATGAATATTAGTTCAACAAAATTTCATGGCTTAGAACCGAATAATCTAAACTTTGACGATTCACAACCTCTTGTTAACCCAGCAAATGGTTTGCCCATGATCGGTGGGGTGTCGGGAATGGATGTAGAAGGTAATTCTTGGGGTACAAATTATAACGAACGCTAAGAATACATGTTTTAAATGTCGAACAATGTAATGCATTTACATATTCGACATTTATTCGCAAAACACATCTTTCATACCAAAAATATTCCCATCTGATATATATCGATTCAATCCAATCAAAAATAAGGTGTCACATGAAACTGAATAAAATTGCAGTTTACGGTCTCGCATTGTCAATTTTTACCCTTACCGGCTGCGGCGCAATGAGTACAGCTGTTAAAAAGCGTAACTTCGATGTGAAAACACAGATGAGCGAAACCATCTGGCTGGAGCCAACATCCGAGAAAACAGTTTATATCCAGGTACGTAATACCTCCGACAAAGATATGTCCGGACTGCAGGCGCAAATTGCATCGGAACTCACCGCTAAAGGCTACCGGGTATCAGCTTCTCCTGATGCTGCGTATTTCTGGGTGCAGGCGAACGTGCTCAAGGCCGATAAAATGGATTTACGACAGGCGCAGGGTTTCCTGAGTAGCGGGTATGAAGGTGCCGCTACGGCAGCTGCACTGGGGGCAGGTATCACGGCATACAACTCCAGTTCAGCCGGTGCAACACTGGGTGTCGGGCTTGCCTCCGGGCTTGTCGGACTGGCAGCTGATGCGATGGTGGAGGACGTCAACTACACAATGGTGACCGATCTGCAGATCTCAGAACGCACTAAAACAACCGTCACCACCGACAACGTGGCCGCGCTCAGACAGGGCTCCTCCGGGACGAAAGTCCAGACCAGCTCTGAACAGGGCAACCGTGCCAGATATCAGACCCGCGTGGTTTCGAACGCAAATAAAGTGAATCTTAAATTCGAAGAAGCAAAACCGGTTCTTGAAGCCCAACTGGCGAAGTCTGTCGCCGGCATCATGTAACCGGGTTTCCCGATCGGCTGGCTTCCTGGTCAGGCCGTCAGATTCACCGATCTCACCTTCAGCATTAGTGCGTATGTGCTCACTTTCCCCGCAGTGGATATTTCGCTTCCTCACCGGACATCGTCTGCGCCGATATCCGGATTGCGGCGAGCGCTGCGGGTTTTAACACCCTCAAACAACCTTTGATTTCCACTCTGTCACACTGCCTGCTTTCAGGACGGTGCGATAATGGCCGGACAAAATCTATGAGCTTTAAAGGAAAAAACCTCACCCAGGGCGGTCAGATGACCGCCTATCGCTGGCGCATGTTCCTTCAGGTCAACAACTGGATCGGTTTCTGGGTATTCATCCTGTTTGTCATCGTGGCCAGCGCCATTTTTCTGTGGAGCACACCGCAGGAGACAATTGATAACGGCAGCTGGTACTGGTTTGCCCGGTTCAATGAGAGCTTCATCAACCTGATGCCGGCGGGCAAAGGGAAGTTCTATGACATCCATTATTACTACGCCCGGACAAACACCACCCTGACATTAAAGATGACGCTGCAGCAGATGCTGGTCGACCCCTATATGCAGTTTATGGGGAACCGCCTTGCAGACAATTTGCAGATAGCGGCTGTGGCTGGCGGAACGCTGGGCATGGCCGTTTTTCTGGCTGTGGTCTGGTATATCGCCCGTATCGGAAAACGCGAGAGCGAAGACGAATACATCTCCGGCATGAAAATCACCGACAAACCGTCCGAGGTGAATGCGCTGCTGCGTAAAAACGGGGAGCTGTCTGACCTGCGTGTCGGCGATCTCCACATGGTCAAAAACGCTGAAGTGATGAATTTTCTCATCCACGGAACGATCAGTGTGGGTAAATCCACAATCATCCGCTGGCTGCTGGATTACATCCGTAAGCGTGGTGATCGTGCAATTATTTACGACTCTGGTTGCACCTTCATCGAAACACATTACAACCCGGAAAAGGACTTCATTCTTAACCCGCACGATGAGCGGTGTGCTAACTGGCAGTTATGGGATGAATGTGTGGATGTGGTCGACTACGAGAACTTCGCAGCAAGCCTTATTCCGGTCGAAGGTGAGTCAGACCCGTTCTGGGTATCCAGTTCCCGGACCATTGCTGCCGATTTGGCTATCCGTATGTCGGTCGACCCGGACCGCAGCATTGAGAAGTTCCTTAAGACCCTGCTCTCACTGAGTATGAAGAGTCTGCGTGATTATCTGGTCAACACACCGTCTGCCAACCTGGTGGAAGAGAAAATCGAGAAAACGGCCATCTCCATACGTTCGGTGGTCACCAACTACGCCAAATCCCTGCGTTTCCTGCAGGGACTGGATGATGGTACACGGCCAAAATTCACCATCCGCAACTGGATGACCAGCGAGCAGTACAGCGACAGCTGGCTGTTTATTTCAGCCCAGGCACGTCACCGTAAAAGTGTCCGGTCGCTGATTTCCATGTGGCTCTCGATGGCGACACTCTTTCTGCAGAGCATGGGCGAAAATCCCGACCGCCGCGTGTGGTTCATCATCGATGAAAAACCAGGGCTGCAGCGCATCCCCGAATTTAATGAAACGCTGGCAGAGGGGCGTAAATTCGGCGGCTGCTTTGTCATCGGTATCCAGAACATGCCGCAGCTCATCAACGTTTATGGGCGCGAACTCGCTAAATCCATCTTCGACCTGCTGAACACACGCATGTATGGCCGCTCACCCAGCGCGGAAGTGGCCAAAATGGTGGAAGACGATCTGGGCAAACAGCGCCGCAAAGAAGCCCGTGAGCAGAACAGCTACGGTCTGGACCCGGTTCGTGACGGGGTGTCACTGGGCAGGGACAAAGTCAGCCAGCCGGTTGTCGACTATGAGCAGGTGATGCAGCTGCCGAACCTCAATTTCTTTGTCAGGCTCCCCGGCGAATATCCGGTGATCAGGCTTCCGCTGAAGTACCGGAAATTCAAAAAAAATCATCCGGGCCTGATAGAGCGAAACATCCGCGATGCGCTGAGTCCGGAACTGGAAAAAGTCATTCAGGAAAACGAACGGTCAACAGCACTGGCAGGCATGCGTTTCCCGACCGGCGAGGAATCACTGGAAAAAACAGCGGATGACAGGTCTGCCGGCACTCCGCCTGAGCAGCCTGTTACACAAACGACGACGACGCGTGTGGTAAGGGAAACTCCCTGCACACCGGAAGCCCCTCCGGTCGTCACACCGGTCAGACCGGATACTGCCCCGGCCAGCCCGCCAGTTATCAGTGCGGAAAAGTCACAACCCCCCGCAGAGAACAGCAATGTCGTCCCTCTGCGCAAACCGGCGGCGAACGTAACTGAAGCCGGACCTGTCCGGCATACCCCTCCGGTTACCCCGAAACCAGCAGTGGCTGTTCCGCCCGATGTGGGACAGCGCGATGCACTGAGTCTGCTCAGCCAGGCAACCGGCAAACCCGTGGGATCCGAAACCGCCCCACAGGGTGGCGCCCTGGATTTACTTAACCGTGCACGCCAGAAACCTGCCACCACGACGACAGAGGATGCCCGGAACAGTGACGGCGGTGAGGCGCAGGAACTGAAGCTGAAAATAACCCAACTGGCTGAGGGCAGTCTCGAACTGACCACTGCCGGTCAGGAAAAAAACACTTCTCCCGAAAAGAGTGAAGGGAGCCTTTCCGGTCGCCGGATGGCGAGGGAGGAGGAAAACATTCTTGTCCACCGGCATCACGACGACCCCGGCTTTGATGAATCCGATTTGTCCCGCGATTATGACGGAGAACCCGATTTATGATGTCACCCGCACCCATTGTGTCCGCCGGCGAGGCGGCCGGGTATTACAGCAATTCTGATAACTATTACTTCCTTGGTCAGCTGGAAAGCGAGTGGCTGGGTGAAGGTGCCAGCGAACTGGGTCTGGAGGGAACCGTCCGCAGTGACCAGCTGACTGCCGTGCTTGAAGGACGCCTGCCAGATGGCTCGCGTCTGGGCAAAGAAATTAACGGCAACCACACGCACCGGCCGGGGCATGATCTGACCTTCTCCGCCCCGAAAAGTGTCTCCATCCTCGCCCTGATTGGCGGGGATAAAGCCATGCTGGAAGCCCATCAGCATGCCGTCCGGGTCGCGGCCGGTTACGTGGAGAAACTCATTTCTGCCCGCGAGACCGTCGACGGTAAAACCTCCATCGTCCATACCGGCAAAATGGTCGCCGCGCTTTACACGCATGACACCTCCCGTAACCTCGACCCTCAGCTTCACACCCACATGCTGGTCGCCAACATGACGGAACTGAACGGGAAATGGAAAGCCCTTGCCACCGACACCATCCACAATGCCGGCTTTATCGAGACGGTGATGAAGATGCAGGTGACGCTGGGTAAACTCTATCGCAAGGCGCTGCGGGAGCGTGTTGAGGCGCTGGGACATGTGGTCGAGGAGGTGGGGCCACACGGTATGTGGGAGATCAGCGGGGTTCCGGCCGATGTCCGGGAGGAGTACTCCTCACGCGGTCGTGAAGTCCGGGGGGCGGTCGGGGCAGAAGCCACGCTGAAAAGTCTTGATATCGCGGCCAAAAATACCCGAAAAGCAAAAGTGGATCCCTCCCGCCTGCGGCTGATGGAGCGCTGGCAGACCCAGATGAAAGAGAAGGGCTGGGACATAAAAGCCTATCAGGAAAGCGTGCTGCCCCGGACAGGCGTCAGCGACAGTCCGGCGATTCGCTCTCCTGAACGTGTTGCCCCGCAAAAAGCAACAACCGGGAATGAGGTACCGGCGAGGTCAGAACCGTCAGAAGGAAAAGTGCGGGACGAGGAAAAGCGGTCTGCCCCTGCCGGCACAGACGGGAAAGCGGTGTCCGGCGATGCAGCCTCACCCCGGCTGACAGTTACTCAGCGCCGTGATGAACCGGAAAAAAACGAAGCAGGGACGCGCTCTGAACAGGAGAAACATAGCAGGCAACCCGCAGAGGAAAAAACGGCAGATCCTGACGGGAAAGCGCAGACGGACAGAGAGCCTCCCGCACTGCAGCCTGAACGTAACGGGGCCATTTCCGCATCCGTGCCGGGCGAACCCGTGCCTGCTGAAGTGACTGACGTAGTCAAACTGGCCGTATCACAACTCAGCGACAGCAAAACCCGCTTCACCTGGGGAGAGCTGCTCCTGAGTGCGGCAGAATTCAGCGATAAAATTCCTCAGATACCGGAGCTGAAATCGGCACTGGACGGAGCGCTGCGTGAAGGAATTATCGTGCCGCTGGATGCGGAAAAAGGCGTTTTCACGTCACGGATCCATCTGCTGGATGAACTGTCCATTCAGGCGCTGAGTAAGGAGCATCTTGGCGGAACCCATGTGACCAGTTTTCAGCGTCCGCAACAGTATGCGCCGGCAGCGCTTGAAGTGGTGGAGAAGGATGCACTGGTCCTGATGAACGCACCGAAAGGCGTGGCCGGTATCCGCGAACTGACAGAGCAGATTGCCGGTATTTCAGCGTCGCACGGCCGTGAAGTGCAGGTTCTGGCCAGTTCTGCAGAACGTGCCATATCGCTGGCAAAATCCGGTTCTCTCCGGGAGTTAATTACCGGCAGACAGCGCATTCTCAGTGGCGAATTTCAGCTGCGGCCACAGAGTACACTCATCGTTGAAGGGGCAGAACGCCTGGGGCTGAAAGAGACGCTTGTCCTGCTGGGGGAGGCACGGGATAAAAGCGCACAGCTTATTTTTCTCGACAGCGCAGGACGCCAGGCAAACGGCAACGCCATGTCAGTCCTTGAATCCGCAGGGGTGTCGCGCAGCCGCCGTGCCGAGCCTTCACCCGGCCTGGAAGCGGCAGTGGTCAGTATCCGGGACAAACGAGATCGCTACAGCGCCCTGGCTGACCGCTTTGCTGAGCTGAACGCAGGTCCGGAACCCGTAACCGCCATTGTGGTCGGTCAGCGTGAACAGAAGCACCTGACCGGACTTATCCGGGATGCACTGCAGAATGCCGGGCAGCTTGAACGTGACGGTGTCACGGTGGAAGCGCGTATGCCTGTCTGGCTCGACAGCAAAACCCGCCGGATGAGTGGCTCATACCGTGCCGGACAGGTGCTTGAGGACCGTACTGAACGTGAAACCCGCCACTTTGTCATTGACCGTGTGCATGAAGACACGCGGGTTCTCTCCCTGATTGACAGTGATGGTGTTCTGGTTCGCATGAAAATTGCCGATCTGACAGCAGACTGGCGGCTCTACCAGAGCGAGCAGCTGCCTGTGGCCGCCGGTGACAGGCTGATTGCGGTGGCAGCGGATCGCGGTGCCGGTCTGAAATCTAAAGACCGCCTTACGGTGACAGGGGTAAGTCCGCAGGGAATTGAGGTGGAGCGGGACGGCAAAAAGTTAACACTGCCGGCAGACAGACCCCTCTATATCACGCACGGGTATGTTGCCGGGCCAGGTAACCGCGACAATGACAGCGGTGTGGTACTGGCGGCACTTAATTCACGCGATATTACCGCCCAGACCATGAATTCCCTGGCCCAGTCAGGACACCGCGCTGAAATCTTCACGGCAGAGCCGGAAGACAAGGCCGAAGCACGTCTGCAGCGTATGCGGACAGAAAATTCCCCGGTGCAGCTGGTCCGTAAACTCAGTGGCAGCGATGAACTTGAAAATGCGCTGACCACCCTGCACAGGAATGTGAAATCAGACGTCACGGTGGCTGTCGAGCGCGCCATCGCCGACCAGCAGTCGGTGACGTTCGATTCGTTGCATCTGGCTGAGCGGGCCGCGGAGTTTTATCCCGACATCACCGGCATTGACCTAGAAATCAGTTCTATGATCAGAAAGGGCGATCTCCTCCGCGTCCCGGGTCAGTCAACCCCCTTACTGGTGGCCCGTGCGACCTGGGAAATGGAAAAAGCCATCATCGGTGTCATTACGGCGGGTAAGAATACCCAGGAGCCTCTGCTGGACAAAGTTGACCCGGCCCTGCTGGCCGGCCTGACGTCCGGACAGAAAGAATCGGCTCTGCTGGTACTGGGGTCCCGCGATCAGTTCACGGGGATTCAGGGTTATGCGGGGGTGGGTAAAACCACCCAGGTCAGTGCGGTAAAAGCCGCCATCGACACCCTGCCTGTGTCTGACAGGCCGGTTCTTTACGGACTGGCACCCACCCACCAGGCTGTCAAAGAGCTGCGGGACGTCGGGCTGGAGGCACAGACCCTGAAATCCTGGCTGGTTGAGCACGAGCAGCTGGTTGCCGCCGGTGAGAAACCGGACTACCGCAACAGGGTGTTTCTTATTGATGAATCCTCGATGCTGGGGAACCAGGACACGGCTGCCGCCTTTCTGGCCATACAGGCCGGCGGAGGACGGGGGGTTTCAATGGGCGATACCGATCAGTTTGAAGCGATTGAATCCGGTGCCCCGTTCCGCCTTGCCCAGGAGCGCAGCCCGATGGATGTGGCCATCATGAAACAGATTGTCCGCCAGAAGGAGGTCAATCTGCGGGATGCGGTGCACGACATCATCGATAACCGCATCGATGCCGCGCTGCAGCGTCTGGAAAAACAGCCGGTGGACAAAGTGGAGCGACAGGACCCGTCGTGGAAGGTGCCGGCATCCGGTCTGGTGGAGTCTGCCGACCCGGTTGCCGCCATCGTCGATGACTGGATTAGCCGCACGCCGGAAGCGCGCGCAAGAACACTGGTGATAGCGCAGCTGAACAAGGACAGGGAGAGCATCAATAACGGTATTTATGCCGCGCTCGATGCCCGTGGTGAACTGGGACAGGAGAAAATAGTGGTGCCGGTGCTCGAAAAAATTCAGCACACGCGTCATGAGTTCAACAAACTGCAGGCCTGGCAGCCCGGTATGGTGGTGAAACGCGGAGACGTCTATCAGGATGTGGTGGCCGTCGACAAAAATGGATCGCTTATCTCCGTCAAAAACGAGAACGGCAGGCTTGCCTGGTACTCGCCCCGTGAACTGCTGACCGGCGATGTGGAACTCTTTGAGCGTAGCGAAAGGGAAATCAGTGCAGGAACCGTTATGCGTTTTACCGCCACCGATCGCAACAGAGGGCAGAATGCCAACCAGAAATTTACGGTTGAGCAGGTGCGACCGGACGGAGAAGTGGCTCTGAAGGGGAAGGAGGGACAGAAAATCATTAAACCGTCAGACGTCCGTGCCGAACAGCATATCGATTACGCCTGGGCTATTACCGGCTACGGGTCTCAGGGGGCCGGTGAAGAGTCAGTGATTTCGCTTGAAGGGACGCAGGGCGGGCGCGCGTATATGGCCACACGGCGCGCGTTCTATATCTCTGTCTCGCGTGCAAAACAACACGTCCAGGTGTACACCGACGGTCTGGCGAAGTGGGTGGATGCCATAAAACGCCCGGAGACTCAATTTAAAACGGCGCATGATGCCCTGAACCCGGAGACTGAACGCCGGCAGGCAAAGGCCATCTGGGCGATGGGGCAGCCGGTCGGGAAAACCGCGATTGGGCGGGCATGGGCCAAACACGAAGCCCTGGGCAGTCACAGCCTGACCGCCCGTGTGATCCCGTCCACGAAACGCTTTCCTGAGCCGGCGCTCGCGCTGCCGTTGTACGATAACAACGGGAAAAGTGCGGGGCTGGCGCTGGTTTCGCTGGTAAACGGCGACAACGGACGGCTGGCACGGGGAGATATGCGCATGGTGGCCACACACGGTGCCACCGGCGCGGTGTTGCAGCGAAGCCGCAGCGGTAACACCCTTGTGGTCACTACGGTCGACGCAGCGCTGAAGGCTGTCCGGGAGCATCCGGAGGACGGGGTTGTCTGGCAGACCGGTACGGAGAAGCCCTCCCCCTGGATGATTAAGGTGAGCCGGGGCACAGAGCAGGCCGCTGAAGAAATACGGGCACTGGCGGTGAAAACCGGTGAAGATGATATCCGTCTTCCGCCGGTTGCAGAACAGGACGCGGATAATGTCGAAAAACGTGCCGTTCAGGACGTTCTGGTGAGTATCCAGGCGCAAAGGGATGAGGAAGCTCACGACGTGAAAAATATTCCCCAGGCTGATTTAAGGGATGGCAGTCCGACGAGGTTGTCAGGCATCAAACCAGACGGGAACATTCTGGGTGAGATCGCCGAAGAGACGAAACAGCAACAGCAGGAAAGGGATATAGTGGTCACCTCAATACCCTCACCGACACAACTGCGACAGTCGAGGGAGGCCGCAGAACAGGCTGTATCTGGCCGGGTGGCAGAGGACATCAACAACAGCAGACAGCAGGAAGCCCGAATTCCGGTTGAACCGGGAGAAAAAGGACGAAATATCGAGCATCAGGAACCCGGTCATACACGTACCATTCAGAAAGAACGCTAATCAGAGAGTACAGGCATGAAACTGAAGAAAATTCTATCATTAATAGTTACAACATACGCTTTGTTATCAATAAATACCCTGCATGCAGCTCCTGCGCCGGTATTCACGCCAGAACAGGAAGCGCAAATCGGGAAAATTGCCGCAGATTATCTGGTACAGCATCCGGAGATCCTGGTGCAGGTCAGCCAGAAACTGCAGCAGCAACAGCAGGAGCGCCAGCAAATGTCCTTCGCGGCAAAAGTCATGGATAACCAGGCGGCTTTACTGTCGGATGCCGACACACCGTCCGTCGGCCCGGCAGGAGCAAAAGTCGCCGTTATCGAGTTCTTTGACTACCAGTGCATTTACTGCAGCCGGCTGGCACCGGGGCTGGAGCAGGTGATGAAATCCCGTCCGGATGTGCGTTTTATCTTTAAAGAGTGGCCCATCTTCGCCTCAAAATGGGAAGCGTCCTCATCGGCTGCACAGCGCGGTATAGATGTCTGGAAACAGAAAGGCGCAGACTCCTACCTGAAATACCATAACGCTGTCTACCACACCGGTCATAACGAAGGCGAACTGACCACGGCGGATATCGGGGCGGCGGCCAGCGCTGCCGGTGTGAAGGACCTTAAACCGGTCGATTACACCGCAGTCCTGGAAAAAAATGATGCGCTGGCACAGGCGCTGGGACTGAGCGGTACCCCTGGCCTGATAGTAATGCCGGTGAAAAATGCCACACCGAAAAATATCACTGTATTTGCCGGGCTGGCCTCGCCACAGCAACTGCTCGCGGCCATCGATAAAGCACAGCACTGACGCGCCCGGTCCGTCCGGGCTTGTCCAACCCGGACAACGCAGGAAAAATCCCTGCCTTGTCCGGGTTACCGGTTCAGTTGTGTGCGGAGTCAGGTGCAGGAGTGTGCGATCGCCGTCCAGGCGATCTCATTAAGCAAGGGTGCTTGTGTTGAAAATGCCTTCTCAGACGTTTTTCCACGCACTGGCAGGAACTTTATCCCAGAGGCATTTATGCTTCAGTTCTGCGCGGCGGTGATCAGAGGCACTCATCATGGCCTCCAGCTCATCACCGGTCAGAGTTTCGCGCAGCCTTTCAAAGACTTTTTCCAGCGTATCTTCTGAGGAACACCGCCTGAATTTCATCAGATACTGGCGCTGGAGATCCTTTGCTGCTTTTGGTTGTGGAACCATTTCTCACCTTGTTGTTACGTATTACCGGTGTCGATGATATCTCAATCGGCACAGATGCGTAGCTCTGCAAATCCAGAGATGAGTTGCCTACAAATAATAAAATCCACACAGAAGTCTGACTTCGCATAACTTCCTGCAAATTTTCAGATCCACCCGCCTTTTCCGCGATCCTTTCTACTGGAAAACTCAACGCCAATTGAGTAGACTCGTTTAGCCGTGGAAACCCTGTGGTGAGGCGTTTTCGCAGATACATTTTTGAATTATGACTTATCTCAAATCAGTGCTCTGACTGATTCCGAAGCCTTGTGGTGAGGCGGAAGATATCAGGAGACAGGTCCGATTCACGCTTCACGCCTGTACATGCGAGCGGGCGGGAAGAACTTGGAATACCGGGATGGGGCGTATCCGTAAAACGTCCGGGAGATGGTGACGGCAGATTTGCCGGAGCCGGAATGCAAAAACCCCCTGAAATCTGCTTTGCAACTTGGCGGGAGCAACAGATATTCAGGGGGTCCAAAAGCAGGCGCGACGCCTGCAAAGGATTATAACGCATGCAATTCAGAAAACAACACCCGGCCGCCATAAGAAAAGGCCGGCGTGAATGACAATATAAAACCGCGCGACGATCGTCGCCACCGTGGTACTCATTCCACGGCCTGTAAATGCCCGGTACCACAGTATATCCGCCCGGCACATTACAAACCCCTCAGTAAGGAGCACGGTCGCGCCCTGCGAAACCTTATCGTCCGGGATAAAAAAACCGGTGAATGGGTGATTCGTCGTCGCGTGTCTGCCGATCCCCTTTTTACGTTCCTCCGGCCATCTTCCGGCCGCAAACGGGCTTTCCGTTATGTCCGCCGGCAGCTGCTCGACGCGCTGTTTATTCTCTTCATCAACAAGGTCGATCTGGCCACGGACATTGTGACCATCAACATCAGCCGGCTGGCAGAGGAATTAAGCCCGAAAGATGCTGACGGAAACATCATCCCCGGACAGGCCGTCACCGTCACCCGCGTGTCCCGCCTGGTCACTGAGCTGGCGCGCTTTGGCTTCATTAATGCGCCTGAAGCCGAATGGGACATGGTCAATAACTGCCGTTTTCCCAAACATGTCATCATCACCGAGGCCGGATGGCGGCTGACGGGAATTGATACGGATAAACTGCGGGCAGAACAGGCTGAACGTCTGGCGGCCATCGACGACGGGATCCTTGCGCCCGGAGAAACCCTCTCCCTGAAGGCGGCCCGCAGCCGCTGGTATGAACGCTGCCGGAACCAGACTATTCTCACGCGCAGAACCCGTGCCATTGAAGGAAAGCAGCGCAGGAAACTGGCAGAACTGTCGTTCGATGAGCGCAAGCGCCAGGTTTCCGAAGGGCTGATGCGCAGCCTCAAAGGCGACGTGGGGCATATGACCTCCCGCCAGTTCGAGAAAATGGTCTGGGCACAGCTTTACCAGCTTGAGCTGGTGAATCTCGAGCCACCTGGAACCCCACCTCCTCACTAGAAAGCCGTTTTTTTAACCATCCGCTTGACTGCGGAGGCTTTCGCACGTCTGTCATAAATATCTGGTTAAAATTGCAGCAGTTTAACACTGTGCCTTCCGCTGCATGGGGCTGAAGCTGGCCACAACAGAAGCCGTGTTCACTCTGTCCACAGTTACTCGCAAACAGAGAAACAGGGTTATCAGCAACCCGCTCCAGATAACGCGCAAAATATTCAGGACTTTGTCCTTACTTATATTCATAAGAGATCAACCTTATTCACTGGATAAAAACGGTGTATAACGGGGAAAACCTGAATATGCCTTCGTTTGCAGCAGCCTGACGGCTGCGCCACTCAGAATATTGCTTCCCCCCACCGCACGCGGCGGGTCCCCTTCGCACTAAAACCTGTCAGCAGAGCAGCCATTACGCCCTGAAAAGCCGCGCCGCTCCGGGCCTACGGCCCGGAACAGAGCAGCTTTTAAAGAGGATGATGTAACTAAGAAAGGGAGTCGCTGGAAGTATCATTGCTGTCAGTCATACGTAACACGCTCGTAAGCGCCCCTACGGGACGCTAACGCGGAGATACGCCCCGTCTTCGGCAAAGCCTCGACGTGACCACTCCGACCGCGCACATAACGTTCTACGTCGCTGAAAGCGGGTTATGGCTTAGCAGGGATGAGGGGGTTACCAGCCACAGGCTGGCATGTTGCCGGCTTCGCCGGGCGCTCCGGCGGATGTAACCACAGCGCCATTTTCAGCCTGTTTTCCGCCGGCATGTGCCTGCGGCACATTCAGGGCCAGACTGCGCACTGCTCGTCTGACTCAATAAAGAGCGCTGAGCCGCAGGGAGAGGTATTGTTTCTCATATAGAGAGACAATAAAGAATGTAAAAAAATACAGCTTTAAATTGCGCAAGCGCCTATTTCACTGAAGAATTCAGCACTTGATCAGAAATTCATTTTTTTTTGAGAAATATTGACATCCCCGCCAGGCCTTACGGCACGAGGATTTAGCGATTATCACCCTTTCGCAACCTCTAGTTAACCTCAAAATCAACTCTTGTACTGAAAAGAATCCTTACTAGAATACTCACCATATAGCGGGTTTTTTTATAGTAACCCCCCTATATCTAGTATTTATCCCCAGAGTTTTTACAGTCAGCCGGAAATGAAAAAACCCGGCTGACTAGACCGGGTCTTTCAATCGGTAACCGGAGTTAGCTCCTCCAGTTACCGTGCCAAATGTATCTGGCGACTGAAGTTAGCTTAAACAAATGCACTGCACTCTTCAAGCCAGCCGGAACCGTTCTGAAAGTTCCTTAACGGTTTTGAAGGGTTTAGAACATGATTTAAAAGCGAAATTTCAGCCCAGATTTTTTGGAGATTAGAAGACCTCGCCCAAACAAAAAATCGTGCCGAATGTATCTGGCGACTACGGATACAGCAACTGCAAAGGCAAGCCCAGGGGTGTTTGCAGCCAGGCGCGAAAAGGAAGGAAGAGAGAAAATGCATATGCTGCTTTTGTTTCTCAAACTCGCGCACCCGGTAACGGTCATCATTATGACCTTACGGGAATACTGGCAAAATCGTTAACCCTGAGCCTGGGAGGCTGAAATGGGCAAATTGTTGTTGAAGTTACTGCAGTCGGCAATTGTTATTACTCTGGCCATTATGGAGTTTATAAACAAGCGCTGAAGCAGCGTTCCGGAATCCCGCCAGATGGCGGGATTTTTTGCCGTTATGCCGCAGGCCGCACAATCCTCTTGCTGGCTCCCGAATCACTCAACAATTCACATTACAACGGGGGATATTAGACACTGCTTCGACCTTAACTCTCCTGCCTTACAGCAAAACCTTAAAGTAGCCATTTCCCGTCAGCTTATGCGAAACTTACCTATCTGAAAATTGTGGTGGGATCCGCTTAATGTCAGAACAATCTTCTGTATGCCAGTTCAGTGAAGGACAAATCAGTCTCCCTGAGGGTTATCAGGACCGTACCGTCAATGCCTTTATCGCTTCGGATGTCAGGGCACCTTCATTTAATATCACCCGCGATGTACTGAAACCGGATGAAACCCTGGCGGCATATATCGATCGCCAGATAGACCTGATGGAAAAGCACCTTAAGGGCTGGAAACAGATCGAACGCGGTGCCGTGGTCCTTGGCGATAATCTGTTACACGGTGAAAGGGTTCATGCCAGCTACATGCGCGAAGGTAAACGTATCTCGCAGCAACAGGCAGTCTTTATTATCAGGGATGCACACATCCTCGTCTTTACCATGTCGTCGGCAGGAGATCTTACAGATACGGATAACACCCTGTTTGAGAATCTCCTCAGAAGCTATCGCGCCCACGCTTAACGACAAGGAACATTGTTATGTTTGAAGCTGCGCGACTCGATGATGATATCGGACACTCCGGTGCGCTTGCCGGGATGATTGCCGGCACGATTGTCGGCGGGCTGATTGCGGCGGTGGGCGGTATCGCGGCCGGGGCGCTTTTCTTTGCAGGTGCGGCGTCAGCCTGCCTGGGGGTGGGCATCCTGCTGATTGGCGCAAGTTTCGCTGTGGGCTACCTCACGGGAGAGCTGGCCACAGCGGTAAGGGATAAGGCGGTGGATGACGGAGCCGCCACGCTGACAAAAAAAGGCACCATCACCAGTGGATCACCGGATGTTTTTATCGGGGGTAAACCTGCCGCGCTGGCCACAGACAGTATGGTGGACTGCTCTGACGATGGTACGCAGCAGATGGCCGAAGGGTCATCCCGGGTGCGCATCAACGGTCTTCCGGCCGTCAGAAAAGGGGACCGGACAACCTGCGACGCAAAGGTCATGACCGGTTCTCCCCGGGTCCGCATCGGTGGTGACCCGGAACAGACACTGCCCATCCAGCCGGAGGTACCCGAGTGGCTGTATAAGGTCTCTGACCTGACCCTGCTGTTCACCGGGCTTATCGGCGGTGGTGCAGGCCTGGCCGGTAAGGCTGGTGCCATAGCCAAACTCCTCAGTAAACTCCCCCGGCTTCTGAAGTTTGGCCGGGTGGCCTGCCGTGCCGGACAGGTGATGGTCGGCATGGCAGCGGCAGGAATTATTGCCCGCCCGGTGGATATCATCAGCGGGCAGAAGTTTCTGAATGGTGACGACGAACTGGATTTTGTGTTGCCGTCGCGTTTACCCGTGCGCTGGCAGCGGTACTGGCGCAGCGGCAATCCGGCTGACAGTGTACTGGGCCGTGGCTGGAGTCTCTTCTGGGAAAGCCGCCTTGAGCATTATCAGGATGGCCTGGTCTGGCGCGCGCCCACAGGTGAT